>JAUMXS010000020.1:14183-15750 GCA_030528965.1 Eubacteriales bacterium | reverse complement strand
GAAGACGAACTGGATAAAAACGACAAGCCCGAGACCGACAAGAACAGCAGCGCGGAAGAAAACAGCGGCAAATCCGATACATAACTTCCGCTGACCTTTTTGGTCCCAAGTATATAGCCTGCGCAACACAAAAGCCCCGGTCGGGAAAATTTCCCGACCGGGGCTATTAATTCTTCTTCGGTTCTCCGGCAAGGAGGACTTTAAGGCTTCCTGTGCCCGATCTGCATTACCCGAGGTATCCCTCGAGAAGAAGCGACGCAGCTACGGCATCCACCGTCTTGCGATGTTTCCGTTCTTTTTTCCCGCTCGCATGAAGAATAGCGTGTGCCTCCACGCTGCTGCGGCGTTCATCCCACATGACAGGGGTGAGCCCCGTGCTCTCCCGGAGCAGTTCCGCAAAGGCTCGGCTCTTTTCCGCACGCGCTCCTTCGGAACCGTCCATGTTCCGCGGCAGGCCGAGCACCAGAGTGCCGACCTCTCTGGTTTTTACTTCATTCGCAATATAAACGGCAAGGCGCTCCGGGTCCCGTTCCTCCACCGTCCAGGCCTCACCCGTCAGGAAGCCGGTCGGATCCGAGACCGCAAGTCCCGTTCTGACGTCGCCGTAATCGATTGCCATCACGCGCATAACTGAATTATCCTTTCTCCGCTCACATCCGGTCGCCGCGGCGCAGCAGTGGCCGCAGCGCACGATGGACCGCATAGACAAACTGGCCATCTATGATCATGATCCCCAGTTTCACCGGCGTACGCATGATCAGCAGCGCAAGAAAGCCGGTTCCCATCCAAAGATCACTGGCCCAGGAACCGCAGAGCAGATTGCCCAGAAGCTCCGAGACACATGTGATCACCATAACCTTCCACCATGCGTCCACGGATCCGCGGAACACATAGCGAGCCAGGACACCGGCTGTGAAGCCGGCCAGAATCGGTCCGAGAATGAAAGGCGGGAAAAATCCCAGACCGGACAGGATCGTAGAGCCGATAAAGTCTCCCAATCCTCCAACAACGGCTCCGCCGAACGGTCCCAGACAGATACCGGCCAATACGATCACGAAATACTCGAAACTCACGCGCAGGGTATCGGTCAGGTAGAATCCCAATACACGCGCCAGAATGATTTGTGCCGCGGTGAACATAGCCAGCAAAGTCAGGGTTCTTGTAGAAATACGATTCATGCTTTCTCCTCCCATGACAGTGCCACGGGAGACAAAAAGTCCCGATGTGGCAGCGGATGCGGTCCCGGCGGCGCGCGGCGCTTTACCGCACTTCTTCTGCAGGCAACTTCCCATCCCGCAGCGTCTGGCCCACCGGGCCTACTCTGTCAACAATAATTTATTTAAATACTCCGTTTTTCAGGAGCTGCTTTCTTCTCAGTTCAGTCCGAAACAGGCGCGGATCTCACCGACAGCATACAGAGAGCCCACACTGCAGGCCATGCCGCCGAGCTCCTTCGCGCGTTCTCTGGCGCGGGCAACGCCCTCCTGAGCATCCCGGCAAACCGTTACGGGTTTACCGAAGGTTTGCAGAAGCTTTGCCAGATCCTCCGCCGACATGGCGCGGGGGC
>JAUMXS010000020.1:0-14173 GCA_030528965.1 Eubacteriales bacterium | reverse complement strand
CTGTCCGGTGTGATGGTGAAGAACTCATCCACCAAAGGTTCCAGGATCTCGCAGACACGCATGCAGTCCTTATCCGCGAGCATGCCGATCAGGAGAACGCGTTTTCGATCCGGGAAATACCGCGCAAGCCCTGCCGCAACGGTTTCGGCGCACTGCGGATTATGACCACCGTCCACCACGAAATCCGGGTCATGGCAAACCAGTTCAAAACGTGCGGGCCAGCGTGTGTTCTCCATGCCCTTCGCCACGGCGGCATCGGAAATGGAATACCCAATTCCGCGCAGAGCATCCACCGTCTCCAGAACGACGGCGGCGTTCAGCAGCTGATGATCTCCGAGAAGCGGCAGACGCAGCGTCTGTCCTCCGCGGTAACGGAAGATCTGTCCCTCCGGGCTGTCGGAAACTCTCTCCACAGCGGCAGCGTCCGGCACACGCAGCGCAACATTCTGCTCTGCACATACTTTCTTCACCACTGCCAATGCCGCCTCTTCGGACGGATAGCTGACAGCCGCACCGCTGCCGCGCTTGATAATGGCGGCTTTTTCCACGGCGATCTTTTCCACGGTATCTCCGAGAATGCCCGTATGGTCAAGGCCGATATTCATAATCACGGCGCAGGCGGGGGGCGCAATAATATTGGTGCTGTCCAGCCGGCCGCCGAGACCTACCTCAAGGACAACGACATCGCACCGATGCCGCGCATAATACACCATCGCGATGGCCGTTACGATCTCAAACTCCGTGGGAGGATCTTCCATGGCAAGGGCATGCGGACGGACGATTTCGGTGATCTCCGCCAATTCCTCATGGGAGATCTCCTCGCCGTCGATGCTCATTCTCTCGTTGAAGCGCATGATATAGGGCGAGATATACAGGCCCGTCCGGTATCCGGCCTCTTTGAGTACAGAGGCCGTCATGGCACATACGGAGCCTTTCCCGTTGGTTCCGGCGACATGGACAAACTGCAGTTTATCCTGCGGATTTCCCAGACGTCCCAGCAAATCACGGGTACGCGAAAGTCCGGGACGGGATCCGAGCCAGCTAACGCTGTGGATAAAGTCAAGTGCTTCCTCTGGTGTCATGTCCATCCTCCGTCTCTTGGTGTAGTATCGGGTCTGTATTCTGCGTCCGACCCCTCGGTTTTTCGCTCTTTTTGCAGATTACTGGATTATACCACCGCATCGCGGCGATTGCAACGCACAAAATATAAAAAGGCTTGACCTTCTTTGCGGGGTGTGTTATAGTAATGGTTACCTGTCGGGTGATGGGTTCTTTTGTCATGCAAAAGAGCCCTTTTCGGGTCGGTTTTCTCTCTCCCGCGCTATGCCGCAGGGAGGAACATATTCCGCCCTATCATCCATACAGGGAGGCAAATCGTGCCGGTTTCAGCCGGTGCAAATACGATAAGGAGGTGCCGAAAAATGGCTGATGCGAGAATCAAAGTCACGCTCAGGTGCAGTGAATGCAAGCAGAGGAACTACAATACCTTCAAGAACAAGAAAAACACGCCTGAAAAGCTCGAAATGAGCAAGTATTGTCCGTTCTGCCGCAAGCACACCACGCATAACGAAACGAAGTAGTCCGGGAAAGGAAAGTACACGCATGGCTAATGAAGAAAAAAAGGTCCCCGCTTCTGCCAAAGCCGGAGCAGTCAAAAAGACCGATGTCAGACCCGGATTCTTCCAGCGCGTAAAGAAATGGCTCCGTGATATGAAAAGTGAGCTTAAGAAAGTCGTCTGGCCGACCTCTGAGCAGACCGTCAAGAACACTTCCGTTGCTCTGACGTTCATGGTAGTTTCTGCCATTCTTCTCTGGGGTTTTGATACGCTGGCTTCCGCCGGCATCCGGGCGATTCTCATGCTGGTGAGCTAACATGGCGGACGAAGCAAAATGGTATGTGATTCACACATACTCCGGATATGAAAACACTGTCTCTGCCGCGATTATGAAGGCGGCGGAAAATCGCCGGATGCAGGATCTGATCCAGGAAGTCAGGATCCCCATGGAAACCGTTGTCGAACATACCGATGCGGGTGAAAAAACCGTGGAACGTAAAGTTTTCCCCGGCTATGTGCTGGTGAAAATGGTCCTGACAGATGAAAGCTGGCATCTGGTGCGTAATTGCCGCGGCGCCACGGGTTTTGTTGGCGCGGGCGGTAAAGCCGTTCCCCTGACGGAACAGGAAATCCTTGACCTCGGTGTGGAGCACCGTGAGGTCGTTGTCGGCTATGATGTCGGCGATACCGTCAAGATTGTGGACGGCCCGCTGGAGGGCTTCCTCGGCACCGTGGACGAATTGGAACCCGAAAAGGATCTCGTCCGTGTCGTTGTTTCCATGTTTGGAAGAGAAACCCCCGTCGACCTGGAACTGGATCAGGTCGAACCCGTAAAAAATGATTGAGTATTTGGAGGTGCTTTTCGTTGGCACAGAAAATCGTCGGATACGTCAGATTCCAGGTTCCCGCCGGTAAGGCTACCCCCGCGCCCCCCGTGGGCCCGGCTCTGGGTCAGTACGGTATCAATATTTCTCAGTTCACCAAGGACTTTAACGAGCGTACCAAGGGCGACATGGGTCTGATGATCCCCGTCGTCATCACCGTTTATGGCGACCGCAGCTTCTCCTTCATCACCAAGACTCCCCCCGCCGCTCTTCTCATCAAGAAGGCCTGTGGAATCGACACCGCTTCCGGTGTTCCCCAGCGTGATAAGGTTGCCACCATCAGCAAGGAAGATCTGCGCAAGATCGCTGAGCAGAAAATGCCTGACCTCAACTGCAGCGACGTCGAGGCAGCCATGTCCATGATCGCCGGCACCTGCCGCAGCATGGGCGTCGTGGTCGGCGACTAACAGCCGCCCCTAACGTGGGAGGATTCATCTCCGACGAACCACATTATTAGGAGGAAATCAAATTGTTCAGAGGCAAGAATTATAAAGAGAGCGCCAAGCTCATTGATAAACAGGCTCTGTATGATCCGCAGGATGCTTTCGCTCTGGTCTGCCAGGCCAGCAAGGCTAAGTTTGATGAGACCGTAGAACTGCACGTTAAGCTGGGTGTCGACTCCCGTCACGCCGACCAGCAGGTCCGCGGCGCCATCGTCCTGCCCCACGGCACCGGCAAGACCCGCCGTGTGCTCGTGTTCTGCAAGCCCGAACGCGAAGAAGAAGCCCGTGCGGCCGGTGCCGACTTCGTCGGCGGCCAGGATCTCGTTCAGAAGATCCAGGGCGAAAACTGGTTCGATTATGACGTCGTCGTCGCCACCCCGGATATGATGGGTGTCGTCGGTCGTCTGGGTAAGCTGCTCGGCCCCAAGGGCCTCATGCCCTCCCCCAAGGCCGGTACCGTTACCCCCAACCTGACCCAGGCCATCCACGAGATCAAGGCCGGTAAGATCGAGTACCGTCTTGACAAGACCAACATCATCCACTGCCCGATCGGCAAGGTCAGCTTCGGCGCCGAAAAGCTGGTTGATAACTTCAACACCCTGATCGCCGCCATCATCAAGGCGAAGCCCGCCGCAGCGAAGGGCCAGTATATCCGTAGCTGTGTCACCGCTTCCACCATGGGCCCCGGTGTCAAGATCAACGCGAACCGTCAGCTGTAAGCGATATACATTCACGCGGACAGTTTAAACACTGCCGCTTCCGGTCATCCGGATACAATAAGGCCGTCTTCCACAAGGAAGACGGCCTTATTATTTTTCTGTAAACTCAACGATCAAAAAAGAATCCTTACAGGTGCTTTATCCGTTCGGGATTCAAAGCTCGGCAAAACGTTCTCTTGCCTCAACCGCCAGCGCATCACAGCGATTGTTCAGCGGGTTGTCGGCATGACCGCGGACCCAGACGATATGAACGCTGTGTTTCTGCAGAAGTTCATCCAGCTGCTGCCAGATATCGACGTTCTTGAGCACCCCGTCACGGCGGCGCCAGCCCCGTCTTTTCCATTCCCGCAGCCAGCCGAGATTGATCGCGTTCGCAATATACTGGCTGTCTGTAAACAGTTCCACCTCGCAGGGCTCGCGCAGAGCTTCCAGAGCAGCAGTCACCGCGCTCAGTTCCATGCGGTTATTGGTGGTTTCCGGCTCACCGCCGGTAAGCTCTTTCTGCGCCTTCCCGTACATGAGAATAGCAGCCCAGCCGCCCGGCCCCGGGTTTCCCGAACAGGCGCCATCCGTATAAATCGTGACTTTTTTCATTTGCTTATCACCGTCCTCCCCGGTCGCCCGAAAAGGACGTCCGTTTTCTCTTTTCAGCGGCAATGCCGCTCGAGTCCGCGCTGCTCGAGCATACGAAGCGAGGCAATGGGATCCTTCTGCTTCGCCAGGAAGATCATAGCCGCAATGATGTACGGCTTATAACTCGCCTGCTTATACAGCGGCGTGCGGTAACGATCAAACACCGAGGCATCCACTTCGCCCTGTTCGCAGCTCACTCCCGTGATATCCGCAGGCAGGCAGTGCAGATACAGTCCGCTGCCGCCGGTAGTCAGCGACATGAGTTCTTCCGTGCAGGTCCACTCTTTATGCTGCGCATTTTCGGCAAGCAGTTCCTTTTCCAGCTCACGGATACCCGCATCGTCACCATTCTCATACAGCTTCGTACGCTTCTCCATCGCAGCAAAGGGAGCCCAGCTCTTCGGATAAACGATATCCGCGCCCTCAAAGGCCTCCGCCATGGTGCCAACCTTAGTAAAGCTGCCTCCTGAGGCTTCCGCATTCCGGCGCGCCACTTCCTCGACCTCCGGGAAAACCTCATAGCCTTCCGGATGCGCAAGCACAACATCCATGCCAAAGCGCGTGAACAGGCCGATCACGCCCTGCGGGACGGACAGCGGCTTGCCGTAACTCGGCGAATACGCCCAGGTCATAGCCACTTTCTTTCCGCGCAGTTTTTCCACGCCGCCAAATTCATGGATGACGTGCAGCATGTCCGCCATGCACTGCGTGGGGTGGTCGATGTCACACTGCAGATTCACGAGCGTAGGAGCCTGCTCCAGCACACCGTCTGCATGCCCCTGCCGCACAGCCTCCGAAAAAGCCTTCTGGTAGGTGTGGCCCTTGCCGATGTACATATCGTCCCGGATGCCGATGACATCCGCCATAAAGCTGACCATATTGGCCGTCTCCCGGACCGTCTCACCGTGGGCGATCTGGCTTTTGCCTTCGTCCAGATCCTGCACCGTCAGCCCCAGCAGATTGCAGGCCGAGGAAAAGGAGAAACGGGTGCGGGTGGAATTGTCACGAAACAGCGAAATACCCAGTCCCGAATCAAAAACTTTCGTGGAAATATTGGCCTCGCGCAATGCACGCAGAGCATCCGCCACTGCGAAAACCGCCGCCAGTTCATCATCTGTTTTATCCCATGTAAGGAAGAAATCATTCTCATACATGCCGCCGAACATCAGTTTCTCAAGCTGAGCAATATAAGGGCTGATCACCATATAAAAAACCTCCGCAGTCTGATCGGCTCGTCCTGTACGCCGGATAGTCACCCGGACAGTGCATAAAATCGACCCGTCTCTTGTATTTTGCATCATGTAAGCAAGTTCTGTCAAGTCTGAGCTTCACATTTTAAAAAATGTCCCTGAAATGCGCGGATCCTTCGATGGCTCCATCCTCCATCCCCTTTTATTCGCCAAAACATTTACAGCGCCGAAAAAAGTCCGGCCGTTCCATTTACGGAACCGCCGGACTTTTTAAGAATACAGCTGGTTTCATTTTTCTTCGGATGGCATTCCCTACCGATTTTCCGAAAGACGCCGGATACAGTTGGCGCATACGTTGCGCCCACGGTAGACTTGCAGATCGCGCAGCCCGCCGCAAAAAATGCAGGCCGTTTCCTTTTTTCGCAGAATGATCGCGTCATCTTCCACATAGATCTCCAGCAGATCCTTTTGCTCGATATTCAGGGTCCTGCGAAGCTCTATCGGCAATACGACTCGTCCCAATTCGTCTACCTTGCGAACGATCCCGGTTTCTTTCACCGTTGAACCCCCTTGCTACCGATTTCCACTTTTTTCTTCATGTTTTATCAGTATATCAACATATTTTTGCACTGTCAAGGTGCAATTCTCTCGTCCGACTGCCCATTTTTCCCATTTCTCTGCAAGTTATGATTCATAGTTTCCACAGGGACGAACATAGAATTTCTCAGAAAGCTCTTTGCGGGCGATACAGGAAATGAGGGATCGAACATGGCAATGACAATCGTCTGGGTTTTAATGACGGGCATTTCAATTCTGTGGGGTACGGCCACAGGACGTGCTGCCGCCGTGAGCGCCTCCGCCATGGAGGGCGCACAGGCCGCCTTTTCCCTGGTTCTGGCGATCGGCGGCCCTCTGTGTCTCTGGTCCGGAGTCATGGAGGTCATGCGGCGTTCGGGCCTCGCCGGTCTGCTCGCCGACCGGCTCCGTCCGCTGCTTGGGAAACTGTTTCCCTCCGCGCGGCGTGACTCCGCGCTCATGGAAGCGCTCTCCTGTAATCTGAGCGCCAATCTGCTCGGACTCGGAAATGCCGCCACCCCAGCCGGCATCCGCGCCGCAGAACGTCTGCATACCCATAACGGAAATGCGCCTGCGGAGAACGAACTCTGCCGACTCGTTGTCATGAACACTGCCTCTGTCCAGCTTCTGCCCACTACCGTAGCAGCCGTCCGGGCAGCAAACGGCGCTGTCAATTCCTTTGACATTCTCCCTGCCGTCTGGCTGAGTTCTCTATTCTCCGTTGCCGTGGGCCTTTGCTGTGCCGCAGTAATCGGAAGGAGCCGGCCATGAACACCTGGCTTGGTTCTCTGGCCGCACTCTGCCCCTGTCTCCTTCTGGCGGGGGTCGGTCTGCATGCCGTTTTTCGCGATGTGGACGTGTTTTCCGCACTTACAGACGGTGCCGCTGACGGTCTGCGAACCGTTTTGCGGATCCTCCCGGCCCTTGTCTGTCTCCTGCCGCCGCTCTATATGCTCCGTGCATCCGGCGCTCTGGATGCCCTGACCGTTTTTCTGACCCCGATGCTCTCTGCCATCGGCATACCGTCGGATCTCGCCCCACTCATGCTGCTCCGCCCCTTCAGCGGCAGCGGCGCTCTGGCTGTCGGCAGTGAACTAATCGCCGCGGCCGGGGCAGATTCCATCGTCGGCCGCACGGCGGCCGTCATGCTCGGCTCCACCGAAACTACTTTCTACGTCATCGCCGTCTATTTCGGTGCCGTCGGAATAAAAAAAACGCGCCATGCTATCCCCGCGGCGCTCTGCGCGGACCTGGCCGGCTTTCTTGCCGCAGCATGGTCCGTCAGGCTCCTTTGGGGATAGTATGACGACGAAACAGGTCTCGGGTCGCCCCTTTGACCTTTATAGTATTTTCGGAAAACCCGCATATTCACGCAGGAACCGCGTCTGCAGATCCCTGTCGGCAAAACGGACACAAAGCGGAAGCTTCAGCGCAGTCTGACTTTCCAAAACCAGCTCCGCATCTTCTTCATTCTCCATCGTCAGGGAGATCATCTCCGCACCGTCGTAACGGGCGTCATCCGCATCATCTTCCAGATCGTCTGTGATCTCGATCTCCGCCACCTTCGTCTGGTCCGTATATCGAACATAGCCATACTCACAGGCATAGTATTCGCCCGGTTCCGGCGCAGGAGCGGTCGGTGCTATGCCTTCGACAGCTGCGCGCAATGCCGCGATATGGGTATCATCCGTTCCGCAGCAGCCGCCGAGGAAGGCAGCCCCGGCCCGTGCAAAACGGACGCCCGCCTCTGCCAAAGTCTCCGGCTCCATCCGATACACCGCACGGCCGTTTTCCGTGACCGGTTTTCCCGCGTTTGGCTTGGCGATGAGCGGAATTCGCGCCAGAGGCCGCAGGGACTGCAGCGTCTGTTCCACAATCGCCATGTCGCCGCAGCAGTTGATGCCGAAAGCTGACGCGCCCATCTCCTGCATAATAAGAAGCAGAGCTCCCATGTCACCGCCGTAAAGGCTCCGCCCGGTATCGGTCGCAAAGCTGACCAGTACAGGCTTTTTCGACACATTCCGCACCGCCTGAAATGCTGCACGCGTCTCCCAGAGAGCCATCTGTGTTTCCAGCACGAAGAAATCGACACAGGCCTCCTCCAGTGCGGCAGCCTGCTCGGTGAAGATCTCCACCAGCTCATCAAACTCCGTCTCGCCCAGGGGCGGCAGAGGCAGACCGGTAGGTGACATATCGCCGCCGATCGCCAATCCCGGTGCACCATCTCGTGCAAGCTCCACCAGCCGAAGGACCGTGTCCCGCACGCCGGTCGTCACGCCGTGGCGCTCGAGTTCCGGTCTTGTGACACCGAACGTGGGCGCATAAACAGCATCGGAACCCGCCCGGATATAAGAGCCGTGTACGGTCTTCATGGCCTCCGGATTCTGCAGGATCCACTGCGATGCGCAGACTCCCGCCGGAAGACCCAAAACCTGCAGCCGCGTCCCCGTGGCACCGTCCAGAATTACGGGACGCCGGAAATTATCAAGCCGGAACATACTATTCCCTCTTCTTTCGTACCGTTTACATCTTCTCCGGCGCGGAAACGCCGATAATCCCCAGACAGACGGCAATGACCTGCCGGACAGCGGCGCTCAGCACCAGACGGGCATCGCGCACCGCAGGTTCCGCATCGCGGATGTGGCAAGCGTTGTAGAACCGATGGAACCGTGCCGCCAGCTCCATAACATAGCGGTTAATGCGGCTGGGATCATAATCGCGCGCTGCCAAACGGATTTCCTCGGGCAGCAGGCTGAGCTGTTTCAGCAGTTCACGCTCCTGCTCCGTATTCAGGACAGAAACATCGATCTCTTTCGCAGAACGGACGACCAGCCCCTCTTCCGCCAGCAGCGAAAGCAGGGAACAGATACGCGCATGCGCGTACTGCACATAGTATACGGGGTTCTCACTGTCCTGACGGACGGCAAGGTCAAGGTCAAATTCCAGATGGGTATCCGGCTTCGCATTGAAGAAGAAGCGGCAGGCATCCACGCCGATCTCATCCATAAGATCGTTCAGGGTAAGCGCCTTACCCGTACGCTTGGAGACCTTTACAGTCTCTCCGTTACGGGTCAGACGGACCATCTGCATAATCAGAAAGTCCAGTTTTTTATCCTGCAGCCCCAGCGCCGGAGCCGTCATAGATGCGGCAAAACGAATGGCATGTCCATGGTGATCCGCGCCCCACACGTCGATGACACGGTCGAAACCACGATCCACAAATTTGTTGCGATGATAGGCAATATCCACCGCGTAGTACGTATAGAATCCGTTCGCACGGCGCAGCACTTCGTCCTTATCCGCGCCGAAATCGGTATTGCGCAGCCAAAGCGCTCCGTCTTTCTCATAGGTATGGCCGCCCTTTGTAAGGATATCAACCGTTTCCTCCACCGCTCCGGATTTGTGCAGGTCGCTCTCCAGGAACCACTGATCAAACCCAATGCGGTAGCGTTCCAGATGTTCACGCATAAGCGCGATATTGTGCGGCAGTCCATACTCCACAAAGACACGCCGACGTTCCTCTTCGGGAACCGAAATGTATGCATCGCCGTCACGCTCACGGATGAGCTGCGCAAGCACACGGATATCGTCACCGTGGTAGCCGTCCTCGGGGAACGTCACAGCATCCTCGCCCAAAACGAGCTGCAGGTAGCGTGCCTCAATGCTGCGGCCGAACAGGTCGACCTGATTTCCCGCATCATTGACATAGAATTCACGCCAGACGTCAGCACCCGCGAGGTCAAGAACGGAAGCAAGGGAATCACCCAGCACACCGCCGCGCGCGTTGCCGATGGTCATGGGACCCGTCGGGTTGGCGGAAACAAACTCCACCATAACACGCTCGCCCGTGCGGGTGTCGGCACGGCCGTATTCGCCACCCTCGGCTTCAACGACCTCCAACACTTCACCGTACCATTTATCGGCAAGATGAAAATTCATGAATCCGGGTCCGGCTACCTCCGCCGCGGAGAAATAGCTGTCCTCCAGCTGCAGCTCCGCAGCCAGAGCCTCCGCGATCTTACGCGGGGGCATGCGGAAAGCACGGGCACCGCCCATCGCATGATTCGCCGCATAGTCGCCGTTGCGCGTATCCTTCGGGATCTCCACAATGCCGCTCAGCTCCACGCCGGCAGGAAGGGTGCCCTTTTCCGCAGCTCGGCCATAGGCCTCCTGCAGCAGCATATCGATTTGTCGCTTCGCTTTCTCGATCAGATTTGCCATGTTCTGCTCTCCCCCTAATTCTCGCGGACATTGATCTTGAACCGATTTCTGCCCAGCAGAGTCTGATCCAGATCAACGTCATAATCTATTACTATATCCCCGCCGTGCGCTCCCAGGCTGTTCTGGATCCGATGCGTGTTGATCGCCATCGTCGCCGCTCCAAAAGGTGTGTCATACAAAAAGACATGTTTTTTGCCTTCCTGAAACACCATCTGGCTGTTCAGAGAGCCCTCACGCAGCATGACCACCCCTGTGGGCGATACGGCAAACGAGGTGCGGGTCCCCTCCATACCCGTCAATTCGCTCTCCCAATAAGAGAATTTGATCTCGTCATCATCGATTTCATACTTTCCGGTCGTGACAAGTTCGATGGAATCTTCCTCTTCCGGTGAGTGAAGCTGCGTTCCGGTGATCGAAATGATCACGTCTTTCATTTCTGCGGAAATTTCCTTTTTTACTTCATTCATATCCATATCAGAAAACCAGTTCTCCATATCGTCTATTTCAAATCCTCAATATTGACAGTCCGCACCGTGATGGGACGGCCCAGCATGCGTGCTGCGGTACCGGAAAACACCTCTGCATCGCCGGTAGTATAGAACACGGTCTCCCCGCGGGCATCCGTCGGAGCCAGCATATCGCTCTCCGCAAGGATCTCCGATGCCCGGTGAGCCGCTTCACCGCCGTTGCTGACAAGCTGCACGCCCTCTCCCATCATCGCACCGATCGGCCCTGCGATCAGGGGATAATGGGTACATCCCAAAATCAAAGTATCCGGTCCCGCCTCGCGCAGAGGCGCCACGGATTCCTCAACGGCCGAACGGAGCTCCGGATCATCGATCGTCAGATGTCCCGTCTCCACCAGAGGTGCCAGCAGAGGGGCAGGCGTCTGGGTGATCATAAGTGCAGGGTTCAGGCCCAGCATCGTCTTTTTATATGCGCCGCTGCGCACCGTGGCCTCCGTGGCAAGAACGCCCACATGCCCGCTCTTCGTCAGGCGGACGGCTGTCTCCGACGCGGGAGTGATCACGTCCACGAACGGTACCGGGCAGGATGCCGCCAGGTGCGGCATAGCCACTGCGCTGATCGTTCCGCAGCCTACTACCAGCAACTTGACCTCTCGTTCACAGAGAAAACGAAGGATCTGTGCCGTGAAAGCCGTGATCTCTTCTTCGCTGCGTCCGCCGTAAGGCATACGCCCGGAGTCCCCGAAATAAATAAAATTCTCACTCGGAAGGATCTCTTCCAGAGTCCGAAGGGCGGAAAGCCCTCCCAATCCCGAATCAAATACACCGATCGGACGGTGATCCATATTCCTATACCTCCAAACCGGCTCTCGTACGCGCCTTGTTTCGACTTTGCACAGCCCGGCTCATTTTATCAACATCAGTTACCAAATTATATGACAACCGCACTCTGATTACAAGGGGAAAATTTGTGTGGAATTATTCTGATGCTCCTGTTATAATATGTGAAGGCTGCTTACGGGAAAAACTCCGTTGTATTGCGATCCCAACCGCAGCCCCAAGTTTTTTGTCACGCGAAAGGAGTGGGGGCCGCATTGAATATCGAACTGACGGAAAAGGAATTTCGCCGCCTCTTGGACATGGTATACATCGGAAACTGGATCCTCAATTCCGTTCGTGAAAACGATCGTTTTGAGGACTATGATCTCTTGGAGGAAAAACTGTTCTCTCTCTGCCCGGCCCACGGGATGAAAGCTCTGGCTCAGCGCTGGCGCGGTCATATCTATCCCTCCCGTGCCTATGAAGAAGGCGGGATCCATGAGGCTATCGCCGACTATGAAGACGCCATCTTTTTTGATATTCTGGCTGAGGAACTGGCCCGCCGTGATATGGAGTTTGATCAGGTCAGTCCGGACGATCAGGACGAACTGACCAGACGTTTCGATGAATATATCACCGAATTTGAAAAAAACGGTCTTAATAATCTGAAGGTAGAAAATGATGAAAACTGACATTGTAATTATCGGTGCAGGCCCCGCCGGCATCTTCACCGCACTGGAAATGATTCGGAAAGGTTCCAAAAAGCACATTACTATCGTGGAAAAAGGCAGCCCTATCGAGCGGAGGCATTGTCCGAAAAACGAAACCAGCCGCTGCATGAACTGCAAGCCCTACTGTCACATCACGACAGGCTTTTCGGGCGCCGGCGCTTTTTCCGACGGAAAGCTTTCACTCAGCTATGAGGTCGGCGGCGATCTGCCGTCCCTGATCGGCGAGGATCTGGCGCAGGAAACCATTGATTACACCGATCAGATTTATCTTGAATTTGGTGCGGATACCCATATTGAGGGCGTGAGCAATCCCGAAGCCGTCAAGGCGATCCGCAAACGTGCCATTCGTGCCGGCTTGAAGCTGGTCGATTGTCCCATCCGCCACATGGGTACCGAAAAAGCCCAGGGGATTTATCTCGCCATCGAGCGTGAGCTTGAAAAATGTGGGGTCGAACTCCTCTTCGGCTGGGAGTGCCTGAACCTGATCCTCAAGGATAACCGCTGCTTCGGCGTACTCATCTCCGACGGAAAAGAAGAGCGGGAAATCCTTGCCGACCATACCGTCGTGGCCACCGGCCGCCGCGGTGCGGACTGGCTGGATAGGCTCTGCACCGAACACGGCATCGCCCATCAGCCCGGCACCGTGGACATCGGCGTCCGTGTCGAGGTCCGCAACGAGGTCATGGAAACGGTCAATGACGTGCTGTATGAGTCCAAGCTCATCGGGTACCCCAGTCCCTTCAAAAACAAGGTCCGTACCTTCTGCCAAAACCCGGGCGGTTTTGTGTCACAGGAGAACTACGACAACGACCTTGCTGTCGTAAACGGTCACAGTTACAAGGCGCGCAAGAGCAACAACACAAACCTCGCCATTCTCTGCTCCCATAACTTCAGCACGCCCTTCAATCAGCCCATCGCCTATGCGCAGAAAGTCGGTGAGCTTACCAACATGCTCGCCAACGGGCAAATTCTCGTCCAGCGCTACGGGGATATTCTGGACGGAAAACGCACCTGGCCAAAGGAGCTGTCTCAGTCAAATGTCAGGCCCACCCTGCCGGATGCTGTCGCCGGTGACATAACCGCCGCCATGCCTTACCGCTCCATGCTGAATATCATCAATTTCATCCAGGCCGTCGATCAGGTCGTGCCCGGTTTTGCCTCACACGAGACGCTCCTGTACTCCCCGGAACTGAAATTCTACTCCAATCGTGTCCGGATGGATGAGCATTTCCGGAGCAGTGTCGCCAACCTGCACTGTCTGGGCGACTCCTCCGGCTGGACACGCGGGCTCATGATGGCATCCGTCATGGGCGTACTCATGGGTCGGGAACTGGCCGCTGAGGGCTGACGCCCTTTCGCACATACACATAATACACCTCCTGCCAGGGAAGAATATCCCGGCAGGAGGTGTTTTGTTTTGAAAATGACCAAGGAAGAATACAACGAATACCTGAAGAAAAAGTCCCCAAAATCTCCCCTGGCCGGGGATCTGTTCCGAGCCTTCGTCGTGGGCGGCGGCATATGCTGCATAGGACAGGGACTGCTGATGTTTTACCAGAAGCAGGGACTCCCGAAAGAGGATGCCGCCACGGCGGTATCCATTACTCTGGTGTTTTTGGGTGCTTTCCTCACCGGACTCGGCGTCTATGATGACGCAGCAAAATTCGCGGGAGCCGGAACACTCGTGCCTATCACCGGCTTTGCCAATTCCGTCGTGTCGCCAGCTCTGGAGTTCAAAACGGAAGGATACATCACCGGCACATCGGCAAAAATGTTCGTGATCGCAGGACCCGTGCTTGTCTACGGTATCAGCGCCAGCGTCATCTACGGCATCATTCTGATCCTTCTGAAAAGCTTTGTGTAGACCGCTCCCGCAGATCGATCATTCCAAAACTCCAATAACAAAAGCCCGGAGAAAATCTCTCTCCGGGCTT
>JAUMXS010000115.1 GCA_030528965.1 Eubacteriales bacterium | reverse complement strand
TCCAAATTCTTTTAAAAGCTCCCGGAGTTTGCTTCCGGGGGCTTTTGCTGTTTTGGCTCAGAAAAATACAGATATTCCGGAGATCAGCGAAAAAGCGTAGAAAAAGGATGTTTTTTCCTTGCGAAAGTGGGAAAAATGTGTATAATGATAAATGGGAGATTTATACATTTCTGTAAGGAGGGGTGGCATGAATTTTAGCGTTGGGGACTGTATTGCACACCCCATGCACGGTGCGGGTGTGATCGATAGAATAGAGAAAAGAAAGATAAACGGAGCGGAAAAGGAATATTATGTTCTGAAACTTCCGGTCGGCGATATGGTGGTAATGATTCCCCGGGAAAACAGCACGGCGGTCGGCGTTAGGCCGATCGTGGAAGCAGAGACTGCGGAAAAGATCATCAATGCCATCCCCCAGATTGCTGTGGATGTGGAACCCAACTGGAACAAACGATATCGGGAGAATATGCTCCGCATCAAGAGCGGAGACCTTCTGGAGGTTGCCGCCGTGGTCAAGGGACTTATGAGCCGTGACTCGGAACGCGGTCTTTCCACGGGAGAGCGGAAAATGCTACATTCCGCCAAACAGATCCTGATATCCGAAATCGTGCTGGCGAAGAGAGCCAGTTATGAGGAAGTGGAAGCCATACTGGATGCGGCGATGATCTGACCGACAAAGATTACGGCCGAATTCCGGTAAGAGAGTAAATTGCATTACTCTGTGATCCTATAGGCAAAGGTTTTTGCCCGACTCGGTGAAACATCCCTCACCGATGAATTTATGCTGATTTTCGCGCATTGGGGGAATTGTTTGTGTCGCGATTTTCCGACTGGCTGCGTCAGAAAAAGGCGCCTTCGTGTTCTGTCGTCGTAGCTGCGGCAGGTTCGTCCGCCCGCATGGGCAGCGATAAGCTCTTTATGGACCTTGGCGGAATGCCTGTCCTGGCGCGCACGCTTCTGGCGCTGGACAGATGTGTATATGTCGACGAGATCGTTGTTGTTACGAGGGAAGATAAGATCCTGGAGGTCGCTGATATGTGCCGGCTGTACGGGATCTGTAAAGCGAGCAAAATTGTCGTTGGCGGCAGCACCCGACAGGAATCTGTCCTGGCGGGCTTGTCTGAAATCTCGGCTTCGGCAAAGCTGGTGGCCGTTCATGACGGCGCGAGACCTTTCGTCACGTCGGATTTGTTTGAACGCGTGGCTCATCTGGCGAGCCTGTATCAATCTGCAGCCCCTGTGGTTCCTCTGAACGATACCATTAAGTTTGCGGACAACGGCCTGTCCGCCGGAACGCTGGACCGTTCGCGGCTGGTCGCCATGCAGACTCCGCAGATCTTTGTTCCCGAACTGGTAAAAGCAGCACTTACCCGTGCTGTAAAAGAAAACAGCTCTTTTACGGATGACTGTTCCGCGGTCGAGGCACTGGGGGTGCCTACCCGATTTGCGGACGGATCTTCCGAGAATATTAAGCTTACAACTCCGTTGGATATGGAATTGGCGCTTACCATCTTAAAAAAACGTGAACGTGAAGGAAACTGAATCGGCTTCAGTGTGCAAAAGGCTGCAGGCTTTTGTATGCTGAAGTCTTTTCCGGGCTGGCTAAACCGGCCCGGTTTTCTGTTAAAGGCTGCATCTTGATCTCAATAAACTTACGGTTTAACGTAAAGATGCAGGCTGAATCTGAAAAAGGAGCAGCTGTTACATGCGAATTGGGCAGGGTTATGATGTTCATCGGCTTGTCGAGGGACGTAAACTTATACTGGGCGGTGTGGATGTGCCGTTTGAGAAGGGACTTCTGGGGCATTCGGACGCAGATGTTTTGTCGCATGCGATCATGGATGCGCTTTTGGGAGCATCCAGCATGGACGATATAGGGAAAATGTTTCCGGACAATGATCCTGCATATGCGGGCGCAGACAGCCTTGTGCTTCTTTCAAAAGTAACGGAGTGCGTGTATGCGGCAGGCTATACGATAGATAATGTGGATGCGACCGTCATCGCGCAGCGCCCCAAACTGGCGGCGTTTATCCCTGAGATGCGTGAAAATCTTGCGCACGCAATGAATGTGGAAGCCCATCAGGTGAATGTAAAAGCCACGACGGAGGAGGGGCTTGGCTTTACCGGCCGCGGTGAAGGGATCGCAGCCATGGCCTGTGCTCTTCTCGAACGGGCCTAAGGGACCGGAAGCCCTTTCCCCGCATAGGATATGGCACTATGGGGGGAGAGGCACTATGTTGTACTATTTGATCATGTGCCGGTCGCTGACTTATGCGCAGCGTTCGGCAAAAGCACTGGAACGATCCGGTATCACTGCCGTTGTGACCAAGGCTCCGCAGGGTGTTTCGGCCGCTGGCTGTGCCTATTGTGTGAAGGTATCGGAACGTAGGGTGAGAGAGGCTGTTGAAGTCCTCAGACATGCGGAACTTAACCCGGGACGGGTTTATATACAGGAGACTGGCGGCACATATCGGGAGGTCGACATATGATCTATCTGGATTCTGCCGCCACTTCTTATCAGAAGCCGCGCACGGTGATGCAGGCAGTTATGCGTGCCATGTCAAACTGTGCAAGTCCGGGCCGCGGCTCACATGAGCCGGCTATGCGCGCTGCGGATGAAGTATTTGAATTCCGCAGTATCGCGGCGGATTTCTTCGGGATGGATTCGCCGGAGAATGTGATTCTGACTATGAATGCTACCCATGCCCTGAATATTGCGCTGAACAGTTTAGTCAGGGCAGGCGACCGGGTGGTTATATCCGGATTTGAACACAATGCCGTTACACGGCCTCTGCATGCGCTGAGAGCCAGGATGGATGTGATTCGAACACCGCTGTTTGACAGGGAAGCAATCCTGAAAGGGTTTGAAAATAGGATCGACGGAGCAAGCTGTGTTGTTTGTACGCAGGTTTCCAATGTGTTTGGATATATCCTGCCGATAAAAGAGATAGCCGGACTTTGCCGGGAAGCCGAAGTGCCGCTCGTTGTGGATGCTTCTCAGGGAGCGGGAATTCTGCCGCTTCGCATGAAAGAACTCGGTGCGGAATTTGCGGCCATGCCCGGGCATAAGGGGCTTCTGGGTCCGCAGGGGACCGGAATTCTGCTCTGCCGGGACAGCGCTGTGCCGCTGCTCTATGGCGGGACCGGAAGCGGAAGCACGGAGCAGTCGATGCCTGATTTTTTGCCGGACCGTCTGGAAGCCGGGACACACAATGTTCCGGGAGCTGCCGGACTGCGTGCCGGGCTGGAAGCTGTGCGAGGTATGGGACTGACGCGCATTCTGGCCCATGAGAGAAACCTGATGCGGCTCATGGCGGACAGATTGAACCGTATTTCAGACCTGCAGGTTTTTCTCTCTGAGGACCCGGAAGCGCAATGCGGGGTCTTGTCAATCCTTCCGATGCGCTGCAGCTGTGAGGCACTGGCAGAGGCGCTCGGAGAACACGGTATTGCCGTCCGTGCCGGGCTGCATTGTGCGCCGCTTGCACATGAAACGGCGGGTACGAGGGAGACAGGAACACTTCGATTCAGCTTTTCTCCTTTCAACACGCCCGGCGAGGTGCTGCGTAGTGCTGAAATTACAGCAAGAATTATGTCAAATATGTAGAAAAATGCTTGTGAGCATTTGCCAAATACAGTTTAGTATTATATAATCTATAGAATAACCTCCGAGAATACAGATAGCATTTGCGGATAATGGAGATACAACGGGCAAGCCGTTGAAATTATGGCATATTTGGCTGATACTCAGTCTTAGCAGGCCTCCGCGTCAGATAAATGCCGCAAAGGGAAACGGAGCTGACCATGAGCGCTTTCCAGAACTTTTTTACACTCA
>JAUMXS010000019.1 GCA_030528965.1 Eubacteriales bacterium | reverse complement strand
GGCTGAGATGGAAGAGATAGGCGATCTTATCGAGATGGCCTTCCGTGATGCCGAGAAGAACCGGGCGGAGATCCTTGACCGTGTTGAGGCACTTTGCCGTGCTTTCCCGATCTACTGAGATCCGGTTGGCCTGAAATAAAAGTCCCGCAGCACATTGCGGCATGATTGCCGCAGGTGCTGCGGGTATTTATTAAAAGGAGGGACAGTGCACGGCCAAATTGTGACCGGCGAAGCTATGAACCAGTGCTTTGTCAGTAAAAGGTCTCTTGATGCTGCTGTGGAAGATACGGAACCCAAAAGAGAAACAGGAATACTTTTTGCGGCAGCTCCGGGTTTTAATCCGGGCGAGACCGAGCGCCTGTGCCTTAGGTCAGATCCCGATACTCCTCACAACGGCAGACGGAATCGACGGGGAAAAATTCCTCTACGGGGAAACGGACCCTGCTGAAAAGCGTGCAGGGATCTTCATCCGCGCCGCCTTCACATTCCTTCTCCGGGAAACAGTAATTGTAGACCGGGATGACCAGCTGGGTATCACGTTCCAGCCGCGTGATGGAAAACTGGCCCAGAGTCACGTACCATGACCGGCCGTTTGGCGTGAGAACGATTTCCTCGCCCATGCTCTGAAGAATCTCCGGGGTGATTTCCGGGATCATATCCATGGAACAGGGCGGGCAGTTTGCATCGACCAGCTTCATTCCCAGTGCCAGAGGATCCACGGCCTCAACAGCGGCGGTGAGATCATTTCCGTTTTGATTATCATCGGAGGAGAAACGCCGTGCATTTCCCTCGCCGCCGAAAAGGATGACCCGCTTGCTGAATACCGCGAGTCCTTTGACTTCCTGCCCGCCAGGGCAGGCTTCTCCGCGGATCTTATAGAAATACGTGGCGTCTACCGCATAATTACCGCGATTGAAGGTCACTTCTTCCACATGGACTTTGATGCACAGTACTTCGGCGGATCGGGGACGGATGCTGAAAGCGCTTTCCAGAAGCGGCTGAGAGCTTGTTGTCGGGAATACCCGAAGGTCTTCAATGCAGTCTTTATCCCTGCAGCTGTCGAAGATTTTTTTCGTATGTATGCAAACGGCCTCTTTGGCACAGGCCGTTTCGTTCAGCGGCCCGGGCTGGACCCTGTCTGCCATATCATTACCCCCTTACAGGATTTTGATGCCGCCGACATGCGGCAAGCTTCATTACAGTTTATGCCTCTGCCTGCATAATGTGAAAAATGTTCTGTACAGATTGCTTTGATATGTGCTAGAATACCATCGTTACATGGAGATACGTTTGAAAAGAAAGCTTTCCCCGGGAAAGCTTGTCATTTGAACGCCGAATCAATCGGACTTCGTTCCGGAGGGGAGGAGTACATCGGTGAATGAATATGGTCTCATCCGTGAAAAACTGGATATCAAGCTTCTGATTCTGTTTGTTCTGCGTCGGCTGCCGGCAGCTGTCACAGCGGTTGAACTCGGAGACCTTGTGCTGACATATTGTTCTGCCGGATATTTTGATTATACCGAATGCCTTGTGGATCTCCTCAAATCCGGCCATGTGAGCGAGGAGGCGGGACGTTATCAGATCACCGATCTGGGGCGTGAACATGGTCAGACGTTGGAAGACAGTCTTCCGTTCACCATCCGCAGTGCCTGTGAACGTGCCGTTGCCCCCATTGCCGACGTTATGCGCCGCAGTGCGATGGTCGGTGCTTCCCACAGTGTCGGAAAAGATGGCTGCTGGACGGAATTGTCTCTGTCAGACGGGCTCGGTGACATCCTTCGTCTTCGTCTGCTTTGCGCCAACGAGGAACAGGCCGGCTTGATCGAAAAGAACTTCCGCGCAGGTGCGGAAGGTGTGTACCTCCATCTTGTTCAATTCCTTTCCCATAGCTCTCAGGATTCGACTGAACCATCACCCAAGGAGAAATAACCATGAAATCATTTATTCCCGACGGATACCAAAGCATTCTTTCCGTCTATGATACGCAAAAAGCTATCGGTCTTTTGAAACGTCTTTTTGAAGACCGTTTCAGTGCGGCTTTGCATCTGCACCGTGTTTCTGCCCCTTTGTTCGTGGACGGTACCACGGGACTCAATGATAACCTGAACGGTTATGAACGACCGGTGGATTTCGATATCCTGCGCACCGGGACGCACGCGCAGGTTGTCCAGTCGCTGGCCAAGTGGAAGCGTCTGGCTCTCAAACGCTATGACTTTTACCCCGGAAAGGGCCTATATACCGATATGAATGCCATCCGCCGGGATGAGGATGATCTGGACAATCTGCACTCGGTTTATGTGGACCAGTGGGACTGGGAAAAGGTCCTCCTTCCGGAAGACCGCTGTCTGGAATATCTCCAGAATACGGTGCAGGATATTGTCAATGCGATCTGCGATACGCAGGCCACCCTGCGCGCCATTTATCCGCAGCTGGCGCAGGAACCGATTTTCAGCCGTGAAGTGAGCTTTGTTACCTCGCAGGAGCTGGAAGATATGTGGCCGGATAAAACCTCCAAGGAGCGGGAAAACGCTTATGTACGTGAGCATCCAACGACTTTCGTGATTGGGATCGGCGCACCGCTGCGTTCCGGAAAACCGCATGACGGACGCTCTCCCGACTATGACGACTGGAGTCTCAACGGTGATATCCTGCTTTGGTATGAGCGGTTGAGCTGTGCGGTCGAACTCAGCTCCATGGGCATCCGTGTGAGTCCGGAGTCTCTGGACCGGCAGTTGGCTCTTTCCGGCTGCGATGATCGTCGGGAGCTCCTGTACCATCGTATGCTCCTGAATGGGGAACTTCCTCTCACGATCGGCGGCGGCATCGGACAGTCGCGCCTGTCGATGCTTCTTCTCGGCAAGGCGCATATCGGCGAAGTGCAGGTCTCTCTTTGGGACGAAGATACCGTTCGCATGTGCCGCGAGGCCGACGTTATGCTTCTCTGATCCGCGAGATCTTTTGACAGATAATAAAATCCCCGTCTTAGCAGACGGGGATTTTTTATGTTTTTTATTCCTTCGCGGTTTTGAGCTTTTTCTTTCCATCAAGCGGACGATCCGCACAGAGGCGGCGCCAAACGGGGAGAAACAGCAGTACAGATACAACGGCGGTGATACCGTCGGAAATGGGCTCCGCCCAGTAGATGCTCATGACGCCCCAAAAACGTGGCAGGATGATGGAAAGCGGTATGAGAAATACCAGTTTTCGTATACAGGCGATGAGCATGGACTGTTTTGCCTGACTCAGCGCGAGGAAACTGGCCTGCACGGCGCTCAGTATACCGAACATCCAGAGTGTGCAGACGAAGATCGGCAGGATCCCGGCCACCAGCGCTGTGAGCTCCGGATCATCGGAGAAGACCCGTGCGAAGACTTCCGGGAACAGCATCAGGGCCGCGCAGTACAGGGACTCGAATCCGACCCCGATCAACACCATGCGTCGGATCGTCCCACGCACGCGGTCATATTTCTCTGCCCCGTAGTTGTAGCTTATGATGGGCTGGACCCCGCTGTTGAAGCCCTTGACTGAAACTCTTCCGACGCGCATGATACCATCCATGACGATCAGCGCGCTCACATAGAGGTCGCCGCCGTAGGTTTTGAGTCCCACGTTCAGGACCGCTCCTGTCATGCTCTCCGTGGCCTGCATCATGAAGGGCGAAACACCGAGACTTGCGATCTGCTTCATAACTGTCCAGTCCGGACGAAGGCGGCTCAGACGGAGCCGCAGTGACGCGCGTTTCGAACACAGAAAACACAGGATCCATGTTGTGCTCAGACACTGGGAGATGACCGTCGCCAGTGCGGCGCCCTTTACACCCATATTCAGCCCGTAGATGAATATGGGGTCCAATATGACGTTTATCCCCGCGCCGATCAGAACGGAGAACATCGCCGTGCGTGAGCGCCCCTGGCAGACGATGAATGGATTGAGTCCCAGCGTAAGCATGACGAAGATCGTTCCGCAGAGGTAGATCGAGATATACCCCTCCGCGTAGGCAATAGTATCTGTTCCCGCTCCGAAGGCAAACAGGATCGGTCTTCGGAAGAACTGAAATCCCAGCGTCAGCACAAGGGAGAAAAACAGCAGCATGATGAAGCCATTTCCAAGCACCCGTTCTGCTTGCTCTCGATCTTTGCGTCCCAGCGCAATCGCCGCCTTCGGGGAGCCGCCGCGCCCGACAAAGTCGGAAAAGGCCGTCACCAAATGCAGCACAGGCGCACAAAGACCCAGCCCGGCGATGGCGAGCGAACCTACCTCCGGGATGTGACCGATATAGATGCGGTCCACCATGTTGTAAAGTATGTTGACAAGCTGCGCCGTCAGCGTCGGCGCCGCCATCCGCAGCATCAGGGATGTGATCGGTTCCGTCCCGAGCCGCTCATCGCTCCGCTTGGTCATACCGATGCTTCCCGCAGTTTGCAGACGTCAATCCAGGCGCGGGCATTGGAGTATCGATACAGCTCCTCAGAATCCAGTTCAATGGCGCTGTTTCCGCTTCCGACAGCTGGATAAACCGATTCAAAGCGCAGCATGCTCTTGTCGAGATAAACGGGGATGGCCGGGTCAATGCCGAAGGGACAAACCCCTCCCACCGGGTGGCCAACCATTTCCAGGACTTCATCCGCTGAGAGCATCTTGGCCTTAAAGCCAAAGTATTCTTTGAACTTTCTGTTGTCGATCCGGGCGTCTCCGGCAGCCAGAATCAGCATGCAGCCCTCCTGCGCATGAAAATAGAGCGTTTTGGCAATGCGTGCACCATCTACACCCAGAGCCAGCGCAGCCAGTTCGACCGTTGCACTCGATACATCAAATTCCTGCACACGGTCTTCCAACCCAAACTGACGGAAATAAGCCCTTCCTTTTTCTATAGACATTTCCGTTTGCCTCCTGACGATAAAACATACATCTTCACAGGATTTTCTTACATTTTATCACTATGCGGAACCAACGTCAAATGGGAATGTGAGCGGAAGCAAACGGTCTGCGGCGTCACGGCAGGAAACGTATCGGATACGATCGGGCTATATTCACTGAATCACAACTTTTTGGTATATTTATAGATAGACTATAGAAAATTCCGGAAATATTTTGCATAATATACGTTGCATTTCTGAAATAAGGCTGTTATAATCATGAATAACATATTTCATTGAACTCAAAACGGGAGGCATTCTCATGAACGAAGTTAAAAAATGCGTGCTGGCCTATTCCGGCGGTCTTGATACTTCCATTATTATTCCCTGGCTGAAGGAAAACTACGGCTGCGAGGTTATTGCTGTTTCCGGTAACGTGGGACAGGGTGATGAGCTCGAGGGTCTGGAAGAAAAAGCTCTTAAGACCGGCGCCAGCAAGCTGTACGTCATGGATCTGGTGGATGACTTCGCGGATAATTATATTGTTCCCTGCCTGAAGGCCGGAGCGAAATACGAAACCTACCTTCTGGGCACGGCTATGGCCCGCCCCTGCATTGCCAAGGGCCTTGTGGATATTGCCCTGCGCGAAGGCGCGGATGCCATCTGCCACGGCTGCACCGGAAAGGGCAACGATCAGGTTCGTTTCGAACTCACTGTCAAAGCGCTGGCTCCTCAGATGCGGATCATCGCTCCCTGGCGTGAGTGGGATATCAAGAGCCGTGAGGAAGAGATCGATTATGCCGAAGCGCATAACATTCCTCTCAAGATTAACCGCGAGACCAACTATTCCAAGGACAAGAACCTCTGGCATCTGAGCCATGAAGGTCTGGATCTGGAAGATATCGCAAACGAGCCGCAGTACGGCAAGCCGGGTTTCCTGGAACTGGGCGTTGGTCCTGAGCAGGCTCCCGATACGCCGGACTATGTTGAGCTGAGTTTCGAAAAGGGTGTTCCCACCGCGCTGAACGGGGAGACCATGAAGGTTTCCAAGATCATTGAGAAGCTGAACGAGCTGGGCGGAAAGCATGGCGTCGGTCTGCTGGATCTGGTCGAGAACCGTCTCGTTGGCATCAAGTGCCGCGGCGTGTATGAGACCCCGGGCGGTGCCATTCTGTACCGTGCGCATGAGATCCTTGAGAGCGTCTGCCTCGATAAGCTCACTCTCCACAAGAAGAATGAACTCGCCCTCTGCTATGCGGATATCGTTTATAACGGTCAGTGGTTTACCGTTCTGCGCGAGGCGCTGGACGCTTTCGTGGACAAGACGCAGGAGACCGTTACCGGTACCGTGAAGCTGAAGCTGTACAAGGGCAACATCATCGGTGCGGGCATTGCTTCCGATTACAGCCTGTATTCCGAGCAGATCGCGACCTTCGGTGCCAGCGACTATAACCAGAAGGATGCCGAGGGCTTCATCAACCTCTTCGGCCTGTCCATTAAGACCAAGGCTATGCTGGAGAAGGGTCTTCTGTAAGAAATATTTCTGAAAAGCTTTCTGTATAATGAAAAAGTCCCGGATGATTTCTCATCCGGGACTTTTTGCATAATTTGCATAATATGAAAGAATTCAAAGACCTTTATTCGCGTTCGACGATGGTTTCGGCGTTTTTGTAGATGCAGTTCGGAGCGACTGTGCCGCGCACACCGGATACGGGATAGACGCTGGCATGACGACCGATGATCGAGCCGGGGTTCAGAACGCTGTTGCAGCCGATCTCGGCGAAGTCGCCGAGAATGGCGCCGAATTTTTTGCGGCCGGTGGGGATGTGTTCCTCGCCGTCTTTTACGACGACAAGAGTGCGGTCACTTTTCACATTGGAGGTGACGGAACCGGCGCCCATGTGAGCCTTATGGCCAAGGATGGAATCGCCGACATAGTTGTAATGAGGGACCTGCACACCGTCAAAAAGGATGACATTTTTCAGTTCCACAGAGTTGCCGACGACACAGCCCTTTCCGACAACGGCGCTGCCGCGGATGAATGCGCAATGCCGTACTTCAGCGCCTGCATCAATGATACAGGGACCGGTGATCCAGGCGGTGGGGTATACCTGCGCATCTTTGGCGATCCATACATCTTCTGCTGGATGATCATACAGTTCCGGCGGCAGTGTGGGACCGAGCTTCAGGATGAAATCCTTGATGCCGTCCAGCGCTTCCCAGGGGTAAGTGAGGCCATCAAACAGGGACGCAGCGATGCTCTTCGAAAGATCCAGCAGGGATTCAATGTTTTTTTCCATTTTATTTCACCTGAATCAGGACGCCGCGATTCCGCATGGCATCGATAATAGCATCCACACTCTTTTCGCAGATCTCCTCGGTAGGAGCTTCGGCCATGACACGCAGAACGGGTTCAGTACCGCTCTTGCGCAGCAGAACACGGCCCGTATCACCGAGAGAATCGGAGACTTCCTTTACAGCGGCCAGAACGGCCTTATCCTCCATGACCATATCCTTGTCAGTGACTACGACATTTTTGAGAGTCTGCGGATAGGTCGTGACCGGGGCGGCAAGTTCGGAGAGCGGAGCTTTCCGATCGAGCATGGCCTGCATGATTTTGATGGAGGTGAGAAGTCCGTCGCCCGTGACAGCGTTTTTCCTGAAAATAATATGGCCGGATTGTTCGCCGCCAATGAGATGACCGTTTGCAGCCATGTTTTCCCAGACATATTTATCGCCGACAGCGGTCTGTTCATATCCGATACCGGCCGCATCCAGCGCTTTATATAGTCCAAGATTCGACATGACCGTGGTGACGACTTTGGTATCACCCAGAGTGCCGCGTTCCTTCATGCGCATGGCGCAGACATACAGGATCTTGTCGCCGTCAACGACCTGACCTTTTTCATCCACGGCAAGACAGCGGTCGGCATCTCCGTCGAAAGCGAAACCAACATCCAGACCCTCGTCAAGGACGAACTTCTGAAGATGCTCGATGTGTGTGGAGCCGCAGTCGCGGTTGATGTTCAGCCCGTCGGGGCGATTGGACATGACATAGGTTTCCGCTCCCAGTGCATCAAACACACTCTTGGCGATTTGCCAGGTGCTGCCGTTGGCGCAGTCCAGACCGACCTTGACGCCGCGATAGGACTGCGTGGAGAGGGAGATCAGATATCCTATGTAGCGATTGCGGCCGGCGGCATAATCGACGATCCGGCCCACATCCCCACCGGTGGCGAGGGGAACTTCCGGAGCATTGCCGTCCAGATATTCCTCGATCGCATCGATGACGGAGTCCTCCATTTTTTCACCGGCGGAGCCGTTGATGAGCTTGATGCCGTTGTCATGGAAGGGGTTGTGGCTCGCGCTGATCATAACGCCGCAGTCGAAATCCTCCGTACGGGTCACATAAGAGACGCTCGGCGTGGTTGTGACATGAAGGGTATAGGCGTCGGCTCCGGCAGCGGCAAGACCGGCACATAGCGCAGCTTCATACATGTAGCTGGAACGGCGGGTATCTTTTCCGAGAACGACCCGCGCCCGATGATCCTTACCAAAGTATCCGCCGAGAAACAGGCCGATACGGAAAGCGTGCATCACCGTAAGGTCGACATTTGCCTCGCCGCGAAAGCCGTCGGTTCCGAAATACTTACTCATATGTTCCTCCTCAGAGAAGGCTGGCTGCCTGATAGTCCAGATAGACCTCCACAGACGGGTGGAGCTGCAGAATGGAAGCGGGAACTTCCTCCGTGACCTCACCCTGGACCGTCTTTCGGATGATGTCCGCCTTGGCGGTGCCCAGCGCCATGAGGATGATGCTGCGGGCGTTCATGACAGTGCGGATGCCCATCGTGACGGCATGGGTGGGAACTTCGTCCAGAGACTTGAAGAAGCGCCGATTGGCCTGACGGGTGGAATCGGTGAGTTCAACCATATGGGTACGGGAGCCAAAGGGCGTGCCCGGCTCATTGAAGCCGATATGGCCGTTATTGCCGATGCCCAGCAACTGCAGATCGATGCCGCCGGTGGAAATGATCGCCTGATCATAGGCTTCGGCGGTGGCAGAATCGGTATCCAGACCGGAGGGAACGTGAGTCCGTGCACGGTCAATATCGATTTTTTCAAAGAGGTAATGATCCATAAACCAGCGATAGCTCTGTTCATGGGATCCGTCAAGACCGACATATTCGTCCAGATTGAAGCTCATGGCATCGCGGAAACTGATCTCACCGGCATCACAAAGCCGAACCAGCTCTGCATATAGGCCGAGGGGCGTAGAACCGGTCGCGAAACCCAAGACTGCATTGGGACGACTGCGGAGCAGACGTACATAGCGCTTGGCGGCCAGAGCCGAAATGGCCTCTGTGGTATCAACGATGATTTTCATGTGACAGGACTCCTTTCATTATACTGTACATGAGACTGTACGTGTTTCGTTTGAAAACTGAGGGATCAATAAATACCTTCAAAAACGGTTTCCGCGGGGCCGGTCATATAGATCAGATTTTCGTCGCGGGACCATTCGATCTGCAATTCACCGCCGAGAAGGATCAGGCGTGCGGAATCCTCCGCAAGTCCGGCACGGACGGCTGCGGCCAGAGAGGCGCAGGCACCGGTGCCGCAGGCGAGCGTTTCACCGCTGCCGCGTTCCCAGACTCGCATTTCAAGAGTCCGGCGGTCGATAACACGGATGAATTCCGTATTGACACGTTCCGGGAAGAGAGGATGATTCTCAAACTGAGGGCCAATGGTTTCAAGGTCCAGAGAAGCGACATCCGGGACAAAGGTCACGACATGGGGGTTCCCCATGGAAACGGCTGTGAGTTCCCAAGTCTGTCCCGCGATCTCATAGGGACGAAGAATGAAATCTTCACCCTCGGCAGCAACGGGGATCTTTGCCGGGCAAAACTCGGGCGCGCCCATGCAGACGCGGACCGTGCGTACCTTGTTGTCGTCTCCGACATTCAGCCAGAGCGTTTTGATGCCGGCACCGGTTTCCACTGTGATGACGGTTTTGTCGGTGAGACCATGGTCATATACATATTTTCCTACACAGCGGATGCCGTTTCCGCACATTTGACTCCGGGAACCGTCGGCATTGTACATATCCATACGGAAATCGGCAACACTGGAGGGATCAATGCAGATGAGCCCGTCGGAACCGATGCCGAAATGGCGGTCGGATACTTGAATGGAAAGAGACGGGCGGTCGGGGATGTTCTCCGTGAATCCGCTGACATAGACATAATCATTGCCGCAGCCGTGCATTTTCGTAAATTTCATATCATCTGTTCTCCCTGATGTATGCCGGAGGATTTGTTCCATACGTCGGCTTTTCTGTTTCTTCAAAAACAATTTATTATATCACACAGCTTTCGTTTTTTCAATCATAGCCTGTATTTTTTTACCTCATTCACGATGAGGCAATGAAGAAGGAAAAGCACACGGCGTGTACGCCACTGGCGCACACGCCGCAGATCGATTATCGTCTTCTTGATAGATACTGTAAAGCTTTTCAGAAAGGGGAGGACCAGCAAACTCCCTTTGCCGTCATCAGCCGGGATACATCTCCGGCCGCAGACTGTAGCAGAAATATGTCCAGCCAAGCTGAGAGTCACAGCGCGCGAGATATACGCCGCTGCCCTGCTGAAAATTGGCCTGGAATACCACGGAAGGCTCCATGCCGCGATATCCCTCAAGAAGTCTCTGCGCCAGTACGGCACAGTTTCTGTCCGGGAGCAGCTGCGCCAGATAGGGACTGTTTGGGCCGTAGTATTGTCCCGGCTGATCCAGCACTTCCCGGAGGGTGTTGGGAAACTCGGGACTGGCGACGCGGTTAAGCACGACCTCTCCCACACAGAGTCTCCAATCGTCATCGAGCCAAACGGAACCCGCTTCCGCGTACATAATTTTGGATAACATATTCAGATCGTCAAATGCTATGGGTATATGCTCCATTTCCAGTGCGATAATTTTTTCGTTGCGGGACAGCTCGGCGGCTTCACCGGCAGCGGTGTCACCGGACGCGACAGCGTCCAGCATCCGGGACATATAGTCCACCTCCGGGTCAAACGCCCCCCATACCGGTGCTGTCAGACTCAGGCTCAGGAATACGGAAAAAATGAGCGCAGTCAGTCTTTTCACCCGATCAGACCTCCTTGCAAAAAGAATCCTTTGATATCCCCGTCCGCAGAGAGGAGAAGGAAACAAAGTTATGCACCATTTTATGCGCCGTTTTCGGATTATATAACACACTCTTTGTATTATCTTCCGACCACTGGATCAATATGGCATGAGGTGATGGTGATAAGACTGTTGAAATGACTGTATGACGAACCTTATTCCTCGGAAGCGCAGAGAAGGGCTGCGTGGTCAAGGATCTTGAAGCTGCCGCGGTAAAAGTCCAGCAGGCCTTCCTGACGCATGCGGCACAGTTCACGGGAGAGTGCGCTGCGATTGGCTCCCAGCGTATCCGCCAGATCCTCACGTGTTTCGTCCATGGTAAAGATGTCCGATCCCTGTCGGGAGGCTTCGTCCAGAAGCCAGCGCGCCGCCCGTGTACGAAGCTTCCGGGGGGTTAGATAACTAAGCCGGCGGCGCAAATGCCAATACTTCTCACCGATCCCGGCAAGGAGATTCTGCCGCAGACGCGTGTGAAACTCGCAGCTGTTGGCACAACTCCCCATCAGACGATCAAAGGGGATAAGCAGCACTTCGGAATCTTCGGCTGCGACTATGTCCCAGGGGCTGGCTGTGCCCGGAGTGGACATCAGGATATCGCCGAATACATTGCCCGGCAGATGCGCCGCCACGATCGTCCGCTGACCGTTCGCGGACATGGTTTCGGCACAGATCCGTCCGCTCAGGACAACACCGCAGTTATCAACCTTGTCACCGCCCAGCCATAGGACCTGACTTTTGGTGTAAACGATCCTTCTGCAGTCCAGGCAGCGGCAGATCGTCAGGATTTCCGTATCTGTCAGACCGTGAAACAGAGAACAATACCTGAGAATACCTATGTAACGCTCGATTTGCTCCATAATGATCTCCTGCTCGTTGCAATAGCAACGTTAAATCAGGAAAATTTTAATATAATGTAATCAGGAAGTCAAGCGGGACATGACAGTCCCGAGGAAAAAGAAAGGATGAAATATCATGAAGAAAATACTCAGTCTTCTCCTTGTCCTGACCCTTCTGGCTGCTCTGATGGCCGGCTGCGGAACGAAAACTGTAACGACTACTCCGACCCCCGCTCCCGAAGTGAGCGAGGCTCCGGAAGAAACTCCGGCTGAGCCGGAAGAGGATGTCACCATCCGTCTGGGCGGCCTGAAGGGCCCCACGACCATTGGCATGGTGAAGCTGCTTGCCGATGCGGAAGCGGGCGAGACGGTAAATAACTACGAATACACGCTGGCCGGTTCGGCTGATGAACTGACCCCGAAGCTTATCCAGGGCGAACTGGACATCATTGCGGGTCCTGTGAATCTGGCGAGCATTCTGTGGAATAACACGGACGGTGCGGTGCAGTTCGCTGCCATCAATACTCTTGGTGTAGTGTATATCGTCGAAAAAGGCGGTGAGCAGATCACGAGCATGGCGGATCTCAGCGGCATGACCATCTATGCCACCGGCAAGGGTTCCGTTCCCGAGTATGCTCTGCGTTATCTGCTGGCCCAGAGCGGTCTGGATCCCGAAAATGACGTGACCATCGAATGGAAGAGCGAGCCGACTGAAGTCGTGGCTCTGATGCAGGCGCAGGAGCATGTCGTTGCGATGCTGCCGCAGCCCTTTGTTACGGTAGCGCAGTCTCAGGTTGAAGGCCTTCGTGTTGCGATCAACATGACCGAGGCCTGGAACGAACTGGATAACGGAAGCATGCTCGTAACGGCGGGCCTCATCGTCCGCACCGCTTTCGCGGAGGAACATCCGGAAGCTCTGGAGGCTTTCCTGCAGGAGTATGCCGCTTCCACCGCCTATGTGAATGAGAACGTAGCCGATGCCGCGGTTCTGGTCGAACAGGTCGGTATCGTCAAAGCAGCTGTTGCCGGGAAGGCGATCCCCTTCTGCAACATCACCTATATCGACGGCGAGTCCATGAAAGAGATCATGCAGAATTATCTGGTCATTCTCCATGAGCTGAACCCGCAGGCGGTAGGCGGAGAACTGCCTGACGACACGTTCTATTATGGAGCGTAAACGGCGGGAAACAATATGGGCAATGAGGGCCGCGTCTGTGGCCCTCGCCCTTGTAATATGGCAGATAGCGGCGGTACGTCTGGGACAGCATCTCCTGTTGGTACCGCCGCTGCGTGTATTGTCAAGATTTTGTGAACTGCTGCTCGAACCGGGGTTTTGGGAAACCGTCGGCTTTAGCTTTTCACGTATTGCGGGCGGATTCTTCCTTGGATTGATACTTGGTCTGGTGCTGGCCATAGCCGCCGGGAGACTGCGTTGGATGGAGCTTCTTCTCTGGCCCTATGTGACGACGGTGAAAGCTGTGCCGGTCGCTTCCTTTATCATCATAAGCCTCGTCTGGCTGTCGTCCCGACAGCTTTCGATATTTATTTCCTTTCTGATGGTTTTCCCGATCGTTTACACCAATGTGCTGCAGGGTGTTCGAAGCGCTGACACACAGCTGCTGGAAATGGCATCCATCTTCCGGATGCCGTGGGGAAAACGCCTTCGGTATATATTTTTGCCGCATCTGCGGCCGTATCTGCAATCGGCATGCAGCGTGGCGCTGGGCGTTTGCTGGAAGTCCGGCGTGGCGGCGGAAGTGATCGGTATTCCCAAAGGTTCCATTGGTGAACGTCTTTATACCGCGAAGATTTATCTGAGTACGGCAGATCTTTTCGCATGGACGGTCGTTGTTGTGGCAGTGAGCGTTGGTTTTGAAAAACTGATCCTGTTTCTGCTTCGCCATGGTTTTGATCGTCTGGAAAGAGACGGAAGGAGAGAACTGTGATGAATATCGTGATCGAGTCCCTGAACAAAAGCTTTGGGGAGAAAAAGGTTCTCCAAAACTTTTGTGCGGAATTTGCCGAAGGAAAAGTTACGGCGCTGATGGGGCCGTCCGGATGCGGAAAGACCACGCTGCTGCGTATACTGCTGGGGCTGGAACAGGCGGACAGCGGCCGAATCACCGGAGTACCGGAAAACAGATCGGCGGTTTTTCAGGAAAACCGTTTGTTTGAAGCTTTTTCGGCGGTCGATAATCTTCGTGCCGTAATGGGGAAGACGGTCTCGCCGGAACACATAGAGAAAGAACTGCGCGCTCTGGGACTGGCGGGAAGCCTGCACAGTCCCGTACGTTCGCTTTCTGGCGGAATGAAGCGCCGCGTGGCGCTGGCCCGTGCCGTGCTTTTCCCCGGGTGGGGACTGCTGGTGCTGGACGAGCCTTTCAAAGGCCTGGATGAGGACACCCGTGCTTCCGTGGCTGCCTGGCTGCGGGAACGGATCGCGGGGCGGACGGTGATCGCCGTTACCCATGACCCGGACGAACCTCTTCTGCTGGGCGGGGAAAACGTTAGGATCCTGCAGATGGATCGGCCTTCGGCCTGAAAAGGCATAGATAAGCTGTACTTTACGACAAAGAACATCGGTGGTGTGAACATGACTGAAGTGGTGGCTGCCCTGATATGGGACGGAAACAGATTCCTGATCTGCCAGAGACCCCCGCATAAAGCGCGGGGACTGTTGTGGGAATTTGTTGGCGGCAAGGTCGAATCCGGAGAAACCAGACAACAGGCACTCATTCGGGAATGTCGGGAGGAACTGGCAATTACGATATCGGTGGGGGAGATGTTCATGGAAGTCATCCACGAATATCCCGATCTCACAGTGCGTCTCAGCCTGTTTAATGCCGGGATCACGGAGGGTGTTCCGAAAATGATCGAGCATAATGATATTCAATGGATAACCGTGAATGAGATCCCGAACTACGATTTTTGTCCGGCAGACGAAGCTGTTCTGAAAAAGCTGCAGGAGCAGGAAATGACCCGGGAGCATTGAATGGCTGAGGAAAGCATCACTGCAAACGGGAAAGAATGAAAAAACAGCGTGGAAACAATAAAAATTGTTGAATAATTAACAATGTCCCTGTCGTTGAAAATATGCTTTCAATGACAGGGATTTTTGATTATTTCCTGTTTCTATCATGTAAAATACCGTTGATATCAAATGCATAATCGTGTATACTAAAATAATATGAAGAAGGATATAAATGTTTCAGCTTAAAATGCGGAAAAGGAGAAAATATGAAACATACAGAGAATATGAAGCGACGCATGACGCTGTCTTTTGAAGTATTTCCTCCGAGAACGGAAGTCGGTATGAACAACCTGACCGGTCCCGGGGGCGTGTTGGAGCGGCTGTGTTCCCTGCACCCGGATCATATCTCCTGTACATACGGAGCCGGCGGTACCAGCGTAGGACAGCAGATCCCGATCCTCAGTGCGATCAGCGCCTGCGGGACAATGCCTTTGGCTCATCTGACCTGTGTCGGCAGTACGCGTGAGCAGCTGTATGATCTGCTCCAGTCGCATCTTGACCGGGGAGTTGATCATGTGCTTGCCCTTCGCGGCGACCTGCCTGTGGGACAGGACAATACGGGCGGCGATCTCCATTACGCGACGGAACTGGTCCGCTTTATTCGGGAAAGTTTTGGTGACCGTTTCCATCTTTCGGTAGCCGGTTCGCCCGAAGGTCATATCGAATCCCGGTCTCTCGCCGCGGATATTGCATTTCTCCGGATGAAGCAGGACGAAGGCGCGAACGCGATCATGACCCAGCTTTGCTGGGATATGGAACAGTTTAAGCGCTGGATGGATGAGATACGCCGCGCCGGTGTTATACTGCCTGTCATTGTGGGGATCATGCCCATTACAAATGCTGCCTCGACCATCAACATGGCCCTCAGCCGCAATGCCTGCGTGATGCCGCGGGCTTTGTGCGAGATCATTTCACGCCATTGGATCTTCCCCAATCCGTTTGCCCCCAAGGAAGACCCGGAGATCATTGAGGCGAAAAAAGCGGCTTTTGAAGAAGAAGGCTTTGCCTATAC
>JAUMXS010000018.1 GCA_030528965.1 Eubacteriales bacterium | reverse complement strand
GGCTCGGGACTCTCCGAAGGTTCAGGTTCTTCCGACGGTTCGGGCGAAGCGGTGGGATCGGCTTCTTCATCCTCATCGTCCTCGTCTTCTTCGTCTTCCTCCTCTTCCTCTTCTTCTTTTTCGTAATGATAGATACTGCGGGCTTCCGCTTTCTGTTCGATGAGCGTACCGTCGGCGGCATAGATCAAACGGTAGGACTGTGCGCCGTATCCGTCATCGGTCTCCCAGGTATAGGCGCTCAGCTCGACATAGGAGCCGTCCACATCGGTACCCCACATTTTCACGACAACGGTATAGGCCTCCATATCGGTATAGGCCTCGATTTTGACGGGATATTCCCGGTCGTTGCGGAATTTGAACTCCGGACCGCCCCAGCTGACGGTAGCGTCCAGACCGGCGGGCAGATAACTCACGCCGAAATAATGACAGGTACGGTCAGTGATCTCCAGATTGGCGAGCAGGGCGACATAGTACAGGGTAGAGGACACCTGACAGATGCCGCCGCCGTATTCGGTAACGACTTTGCCGCCGGAATAAGCGCCGGCGGGCTGATATCCGTTTTCGGCGGTACGGGGGCCGAGGGCCTCGTTATAGGAGAACTCCTCGCCGGGGTCCAGGATGATGCCGTCAATGGCTTCGACGGCTTTCTGAATGTTATTGATACGCGACGAGCTGCTGCCGCCGAGGCCGGTGCTTTTCTGACCGAGCAGGTCGGCAAACAGGAGTTCGGTCAGGGACTCGGTGGTGACTTCGGGTTCCGTGACGATAAGAGGGATGGTGACAAGGTCACCGTTTTCGGCTTCGTCCCAGAGTTTCTGTGCGAGATCGAGATCGAAGTCCAGACCGTTCACATGTTCCGTGACGCTGTTGGTTTCGGGATCATAGAAAGCATCCTCAGGCTCGGTCCGGACGGTTTCGTACAAGCTGTCCACATCGAGCGTCTGGTCGCCGGACACGCCGCCGTTATAGTTGAGCGGAGTCCAGTCGCGGACGGCGAAGGCGGCGGCGATCATATCGTACAGCTGATCTTCGTTGAGCCGGATGGCGCTTGCGCCTTTCACGACGGTGACGGTATCTTCCCCGATGTGGAGATCGGAGCTCATCAGATCGGCTTCCAGCTCGGAGACGGCCTTGGAGACACGGGCCCTCAGCGCGTTTTCATCGATCGTGAGGTTCTCATGAGCCTCCCCGGCAATATCCTGTTCCTTCAGCAGGCAGCGCACATAGGCAAGGGCATTTCCGAAAAAGCCGTTTTCACGGCCGTAGCGGAAAGCTGCATCGGCGGCTTCCTCAGAGTTGAGGACGGCGCCGAGTTCCTCGGCGGTGATCACCAGACTGCGGTTCAGAGGGAGCTGCACGGTGACTTCTTCGCCTTCATGGCTGTTATAGCCCGCGGCGTCCAGTGCGGCAGCGGCTTCTTCGGTGCTGAGTCCGCCCAGCATGGTGCCGTTCAGGCTCAGATTGGGATAAACGGTATCCAGATTACCGATCCAGATCCCGGCGGCGGCGGTACCGCCCGCGAGCAAAGCCAGAACGATGGCGATGACCAGCGCGGCCACCTTGGCCGGGTTACGCTTTCCGGTGTGTTTCGGAACGAAATGTTTTTGAGATGATTTCTGATTCATGGTATCTTTATCTTTCTTTTGTGCATCTTCCGGCGGATATTTCTGCGTATCCGAATGGTTTGGCTCCCGGCTGATGACAAAGCCCACCCTTCATGAGATCCCGTTTTCGGGTATAGTATGTAGCTGCCCGGCCTGAATGCCCGCCCTCAGACGAAGAGGGTGTCGCCGCGGGGCAGGGGCACTCGTTCACCGACATTTTCAAAGGCGTCGCGGACCCAGGGGTTTGCCTGAAACCGTTCCTGCGTCTGGGCTTCCAGAAGCATTCCGATGAGGATATTGGAGAGCAGGAAACCCTGTGCGGTGAAATGCCAGCGGTCATCGCTGCATTTTGCCCAGCTGTTTTTTTCGAATTCTTTGAGCAGCTGTTCGAGCGCATCGAAGCTGCTGTTATAGACGGTCAGATATTCCTCACGGCAGATGCCGTGAACGGTCCGCATACCGAGCATGATATATTCGGCGGCGGCTTCAAGGGGAGTGAGTTTTTCGCACTCCTCCACGATGTTTGTTTCTCCGGAAACGGCGGAAATATACGTGTTCAGATCCCGGACATTGCTGTAGCGCAGATCACCCATACAGGAATGAGCGGCGCAGCCGAGACCGAGATAATCTTTTCGCTGCCAGTATTTGAGATTGTGCCGGGATTCGAAACCGGGCAGGGAGAAATTGGAGATCTCATACTGCTGATATCCCTGCCGCTTGAGTGTATCCACGGTATAAAGATACATATCGGCCTGCACATCGTCATCCGGGAGCAGGGGGGAATCCTTCTGCTCATAGAGCGGCGTGCCGGGTTCCAGTTTCAGTCCGTAGCAGGAGATATGTTCCGGGTGCAGGGAGACGGCGGCGCTGAGCGTGTCGGCCCAGTCGTCCTTGGTCTGGCTCGGCAGGCCGTAGATGAGGTCGAGGCTCAGATTGGAAAAGCCTTCCTTCCGGGCATTCTGCACGGCAAGTTCGACCTGTTTCCAGTTATGACGGCGTCCGATGAGCTTCAGGATATCGTCATTGGCGCACTGCGCCCCCAGAGACAGACGATTCACGCCTTCTTTCCGGAGCATACGCAGATCATGCCGCCGCACACTGTCGGGATTGCACTCCACGGTGACCTCGGCGGTTTTAAGGACGCGGCCGGTGCGTTTGAGCTCATTGAAAAGTTCACAGAGGCGTCTGGCCCGATAATAACTTGGGGTACCGCCGCCGAAATAGACGCTGTCGATATAGTAATTCGCAAGCTGCGGGGCAGATTCCCGGATATGGGAGAGCAGGGCATCCTGATACCGGGGCATCAGTTTATCCTGTCCCGCCGTTGTGGAAAAATCGCAGTATCTGCACCGGCTTGCACAGAAGGGTATATGTATATATATGCCCAGATGCTTATCCATTTTCAGATCCTTTTCTCCGGGCCTCTCCCGCGGCGAAATGCAGCCGCGGGAGAAGTCTGAGTGGGGTTTGATCGTCAGTCTGCGAAGAGACCGCAAAGGAGTTCGGTATAGGCGGAGGGATCCTCGATAGGCAGTCCCGCGATGAGCAGGGCCTGTCCGTGGAGGACTTCGGTGAGCTTGGCGGCGCGGTCACGGTCCTCGGCAAAGGCTTTTTCCAGTGCGGCGAAGATCGGGTGTTCGGCGTTCAGCTCAAGGACACGGTTGGCTTTGACCTGCACGGCTTCGAGGCCGGGCAGATGGCTGAAGTATTTCTCCATCTCGAGCGTGACTTCGCCTTCGGTCGTGAGGCAGACCGGCTGGCTGACCAGTTTGCGGGACAGACGGACGGCGATGACTCTGTCACTGAGGGTCTCCTTCATGAAGTCCAGAAGCTCGCGGCTTTCGGCCTCTTTTTTATCGAGGTCGGCCTTTTCATCGGCGGATTCAAGACCGAGGTCACCGGCGTTCACGTTGCAGAAAGGCTTATCCTCATAGGTGCCGATGAACTGGAGGACGAACTCGTCCACATCATCGGTGCAGCAGAGGATGTCAAAGTTTTTCCGGCGGACCTGCTCGGTCTGAGGCAGATGGGCGGCGCGCTCGGGGGTTTCCGCAGCGGCATAATAGATGCGGCGCTGCTCGGAGGGCATTTTGCTTACATACTCGCGCAGGGCGATCATGCGTTTTTCGTCCGCGGAATAGTACATGATAAGATCAGACAGAAGCTCGGCTCTGTGGCCGTATTCGGCGGCGACGCCATACTTAAGATGGAGGCCGAAATGCTCATAGAACTCGAGATACTTTTCACGCTGTTCGTCCATGACGCGGCGCAGTTCGCTCTTGACTTTTTTCTCGAGGTTGGCGGCGATGACGGACAGCTGACGGTCATGCTGGAGCATCTCACGGGAGATGTTCAGCGAGAGATCGGGAGAGTCGACGATGCCGCGGACAAAGCGGAAGCAGTCGGGCATCAGGTCGGCGCAGCGTTCCATGATCATAACACCGGCGCTGTAAAGCTGAAGACCGGGCTGATAATCGGCGGAGAAGAAGCCGTAGGGGGGCTTCTGGGGGATAAAGAGCAGGGCGCGATAGCTCACGAGGCCCTCGGCGTTGACGCGGATGACGGCGAGGGGATCGGACTCGTCGTGGAATTTTTCCTTATAGAAGGCGATGCAGTCCGCATCGGAGGCTTCGGCGCGGCTGCGCTGCCAGATGGGGACCATGCTGTTCACGGTCTCGTCCTCAACGACGGTGCGGTATTCGGTCTTGGGCTTGCCTTCCTCGTCGGTCTCGCCGGTCTCAACGGATTCCTGCCGCTCGGCGGCCATGAGGATGGGCCAGCGGATATAGTCGGAGTATTTTTTAATGAGGGATTTGAGCTGCCAGGCTTCCAGATAAATACCGTACTTTTCTTCGCCCTCGTCCGGCTTGATGTGCAGGATGATATCGGTACCTGTGGTGTCGCGCTCGGCTTCGGTGATGGTATAGCCGTCCACACCTGCGCTTTCCCAGCAGTAGGCGGTGTCGGAGCCGTGGGCGCGGGAAATGACGGTCACCTGATCGGCGACCATAAAGGCAGAATAAAAGCCCACGCCGAACTGGCCGATGATATCGATGCCGGCATCCTGCGCGGCATCGGAGTCGAGTTCGCCCTTGAAAGCGCGGGAACCGGAGCGCGCGATGACGCCGAGGTTGTTTTCCAGCTCTTCCGAGGTCATGCCGATGCCGTTGTCGGAGATGGTGAGGGTTCTCGCGGCCTTGTCGGGCGTGATGCGGATATGAAAATCGGAACGATCCATGCTGACGCTCTCGTCGGTGAGGGAAAGGAAGCAGAGCTTATCCACTGCGTCAGAGGCGTTGGAGATAAGTTCCCGAAGGAAGATTTCCTTATGCGTGTAGATGGAATTGATCATGAGGTCGAGGAGCCGTTTTGACTCCGCTTTAAACTGTTTCCTTCTCATAAAAATACCTCCATTTCAAAAGATTACGTAAAAGCCGGACCCTGTACGCGGCACGCCGGACAGGGCTTATGCGGCAACATCTTATTGTAACACATTTTCCGCATTTTTCAACCGTCAATTCGTGAGCGCAGCGTCCCGGATCCCCTCCGTCTTATGACCGAACTCAGCGGCATGCGCGTCTGTGAGTACATCGATCACTGCGGGAGGGAAAAGACCGGGGGTTTTACAAAAACGACAATAAAACAGACCGGGTTTTAAAAAGCTCAGACAATAAAAAGTCGGAGAAAAGAGCCGGGAGAGAAAAAGGCCCCGCCGCAAAGCGACGGGGCCTTTTGTTTTTATGGGCTGCCCATTTACGGCGGAAGCCGAAGGGAGGGCAGCAGCCCAAAGTAGGAGAGGAAAAAAGAAAAATGAAAAAGAAGAATATCAAGGTTAAGTCAAAGGAGAAGCTTCCGGAAGGCTTTTTCCCTGTGATTATTACGTATTATAACAGTTTGTTTCCGTTTTGTAAATATTTAAGATCAAATTGCAACTAAAAGTTCTTCGAAAGATTTTAGGCAATCTGTATAAAACTGGATAGCTCCGGCAAGAATAGCGGCAGAAACGAGCTTGGGAGGGAAAACCATGAGCAAGAAAAAGGACTTTGGCCAGAGGCTGGAGTCATTCTTTGCCGGAAAGGGCTTCTACATAGTCCTTTTCCTGTGTGTGACCGTGATAGGCGTATCCGCCTGGGTCATGTTTTCGGGAATGGAGACTGATGTAGAGCCTGCGCTGCGAAATGACACGGCGGAAGATCCGGCGCCCGGAAATATGGCTGTGCCGTCAGAAACTGGGCCTGCTGTGACGAAAGAACCGGTACAGGAGGGAAACGGAGCGGAAAACGCGGCGGAAACGATGGTCGAGCCGGAAGCGCCGGAAGTGGAAGCCGGTCTCACGGAGCCGTCGACGGAAGCGGAATCGGTGATGAGTGAAGCGGAGGCCGAAGCGGCGGCGGTCTGGGCCGAAGCGGCGGATTATTTCATCTGGCCGTGCAACGGGCCGGTGGAAGTGCCTCACACGGTGACGACACTGCGGTATGACCGCACGATGGCGGACTGGCGAACACACGACGGTGTGGATATTGCCGTGGACCTTGGCGAACAGGTCATGGCGGCGGCCAGCGGCCGGGTCAGCGCGGTGTATACTGACAACATGTACGGCGTGACGGTCGAGATCGATCACGGCGGCGGGCTTACGAGCCTGTATTCCAACCTGACGGAACTGCCGACGGTGACTGTCGGGGACGGCGTAATGGTGGGCGAAGTGATCGGCTGTGTCGGGAACACGGCGCTCTGCGAGACGGCGGAAGTCTATCATCTGCATTTTGCGATGCGTCAGGACGGACAGAGCGTGGATCCTGCGGACTATATGCCTCCGCGATAAAAAACAAGAACGAAAACGGAAGAGGAAGCGGCAGATTTTTGCCGCTTCCTCCGCTTTTTGAAAAAGGCAGGGCCTTTTCAGACAAATAAAAAGCTGCGGATCTCCGGGATCCGCAGCTTTTTTGGTTTTTTCCGTGCAGGGATTTACTGCATTTTCTCCTGCTTGACTTTGTGGTCGATAATGTGCCGGGAGGCGAGCTCCGTGCGGACGTCCTCCATCGTAAGGCCCATTTCCACCATCAGGACCATGACATGATAAGCGAGATCGGCGATCTCATAGACGGTTTCGCGGCAGTCGCCGCCCTTGCCTGCGATGATGACCTCCGTGGACTCTTCGCCGACCTTCTTGAGGATCTTGTCGAGGCCTTTCTCAAAGAGGTAGGAGGTATAGGAGCCTTCCTGCGGAGCGGCCTTGCGGCCTTCGAGCAGTTTATACAGTCCGCCGTAGGTGAAGGGTTCGGCTGCGGCTTCCTGAACGGTCTGGAAGAAGCAGCTTTCGGCGCCGGTGTGGCAGGCGGGGCCGTCGCGGTTCACGCGAACCAGGAGAGCGTCGCCGTCGCAGTCGGCGGTGATGGAAACGACATGCTGCACATTACCGCTCGTTTCACCTTTGCGCCAGAGTTCCTGCCGCGAACGGGACCAGAAACAGGTCCGGCCTTCCTGCAGCGTGATCTCAAGGCTTTCTTTATTCATATAGGCGAGCGTCAGGACTTCGCCGGTCGCGGCATCCTGAACGATGGCGGGGATCAGGCCCTGCGCGTCAAATTTCAGATTCTCTGTATTCATACCAAGTCCTCACAATCTCATGTTGATGCCTTCGGCAAGAAGTGTCTGTTTCAGGTCTTTGATGCTGACTTCTCCGAAGTGGAAGATCGACGCTGCGAGACCCGCATCCACTTTCGGCAGCGTGCGGAAAAGCGTCAGGAAATCCTCGATACAGCCCGCGCCGCCCGAGGCGATCACGGGGACGGACACGGTCTGACATACGGCATCCAGCAGTTCAAGATCGAAGCCTCCCTTGACCCCGTCGGTATCGATGGAATTGATGACCAGCTCACCGGCGCCGGCCTGAACGCCGCGGCGGATCCAGTCCAGCGCGTCGAGGCCGGTGTTTTCCCGGCCGCCCTTGGCGAAGACCGTAAAGCGTCCGTCCACGCGTTTTATGTCCACGGAAAGAACGACGCACTGGTCGCCGTATTTTTTTGCAGCGGCGCCGATCAGCGAAGGGTCGCGGATCGCGCCGGAGTTTACGCTTACTTTATCCGCGCCGCATTTGAGGACGCGGTCGAAGTCATCCAGCGTATTGATGCCGCCGCCGACCGTGAGCGGAATGAAGATAGTCTCGGCCACGCGGCGCAGCACATCCGCAAAGAGCCGCCGGCCGTCGGAGGAGGCGGTGATATCGTAAAACACCAGCTCGTCCGCGTCGTTTTCACTGTAATACCGTCCCAGCTCCACGGGAGAGGAGACATCGGCAAGACCGGTGAAGTTCGTGCCCTTCACCACACGGCCGTTTCTTACATCCAGACAGGGGATGATTCGTTTCGTGATCATACGGCGGACGCCTCCCGGATGGCGGCGGCGAGGTCGAGTTCGCCGGCATAAAGCGCTTTGCCGAGGATCGCGCCGTACAGGCCCATTTCGCGCAGAGCGCGGATATCCTCCAGAGTGGTAACGCCGCCGGAGGCGACGATGTCCATATCGAGGGCATTGGAAAGATCGGCATAGAGCCCACGGTTTGTACCGCCCAGCACGCCGTCTTTGGAAATATCGGTGCAGATGACCGTCCGCACACCGAGAGACTGCATCTGCAGGCAGAAATCCATACCGGTGACGGCACTGGTCTCCGTCCAGCCGCGGATGGCGACCAGACCGTCGCGCAGATCTGCGCCCACGGCGATATGTTCTCCGTAGCGCGCGGCCATTTCGCCGACGAATCCGGGCTGGGTGAGCGCGGCGGTGCCGAGGATGACGCGGAAGGCCCCGGCATCAAGATACTGGGCCACGGTCTCCGCCGTACGGATGCCGCCGCCGATCTCGACTTTGAGTCCGCTCTCCGCGATGAGGCGGCAGACCGTATCGCGGTTTGGCGTACCGCCGTCGCGTGCGCCTTCCAGATCGACGACGTGCAGATATTCGGCTCCGGCCTCACGGAAAAATTTTGCCACATTCACCGGAGAGTCGGAATAGATGGTCATTTGGGCGTAATCGCCCTTAAAAAGCCGTACAGCCTTGCCGTCCACAAGGTCCACGGCAGGAAAAATCAACATGGCCTCTTTGCCTCCTTCATGTCCGGGGTTCAAAAGCCGGACTGTCACATCAAAGCTTTCCGCGCGATCGTCGTGATGCGCGGGAACTGTCAAGAGGTTTCGCAGAAAGCGCGCAGGATATTGAGTCCCACCGTGCCGGATTTTTCCGGGTGGAACTGACAGCCGAAGACGTTGCCGCAAGCGGCGGCGGCGGTGAGGGAGGCACCGTATTCGGTCTCGGCGATGACGCTGTCGGCACAATCCATGGCGGCAAAGGAGTGTACGAAATAGACGAAATCCCCTTCGCGGATATAGCGAAACAGCGGACTGACCGGTTTATCTTTCGGGAAATGCAGGGCATTCCATCCGATATGCGGCACTTTCAGGTCCGGGCCGATGACGGGCCGGATGGGTTTCACACTGCCGCGCAGAAGACCGAGACCTTCATGCTCACCGTATTCGAAGCTTCGTTCAAACAGCATCTGCATACCCAGACAGACGCCCAGCAGGGGCTTGCCGGACTGAGCCGCATCGAGCACGGCCGAGGCAAGACCGCTTTCGCGGAGTTTGCGTGCCGCGTCCTCAAAGGCGCCCACACCGGGAAGGAGGATGCGGTCACAGCCCGCGAGGACATCCGCATCGGCCGTCACCGTTACTTCCGCGCCGATAAAGGCGAAGGAACTCTGCAGGGAAAAAAGGTTGCCGACGCCGTAATCCACAATACCGACCATGAGTTTACAGCGCCCCCTTGGTAGAGGGGATCTCCCCGTTGAGAGCGGGATCAATGGCCACGGCGGCGCGCAGAGCACGGCCGGCGGCCTTGAAGGCGGCTTCCAGAATGTGATGTGTATTTGTGCCGTCCAGCTGACGGAGATGGAGCGTCAGGCGGCCTTCCCGGGCAAGAGCCGTGAAGAATTCCTCCGCGAGTTCGGTATCGAAATCACCGACGCGCTCGGCGGGGGGCTGGATGTTATATCGCAGGGTACCGCGGCCGGACAGATCCAAAGCCGCGAGGACAAGCGCCTCATCCATCGGCAGGAGCATACTGCCGTAGCGGCAGATGCCGCCCTTGTCGCCCAGCGCACGGTCCAGAGCCTGTCCGAGACAGATGCCGATATCCTCTACACTGTGATGGCCGTCCACTTCGGTGTCGCCCGCACACTGTACCGTCAGATCGAATCGGGCATGCCGCGCAAAAAGCGTCAGCATGTGGTCGAAGAATCCCACGCCTGTGTGGATCTCGGTAATACCCGTACCGTCCAGATTAAGGCTCAGGGTGATATCCGTTTCTGCCGTTTTCCGGCTGATTTCCGCTTTCCGCATGGAAGTGTACTCCCTTCTTAAGCAAGGATATCCCGGGTTTCGCGGAGCAGAGTTTCCATCTGCTCGGGCGAACCCACGGTGATTCGCACCCAGTCTTTGACGCGCGGCGTGGAGAAGTGCCGAACCAGCACGCCCCGCCGCTTGAGTTCCAGATAATAGGCTTCGCCGTCCATGACCGGAGGTTTGGCAAGGAGGAAATTTGCTTTGGAATCCGTGACGGTGAAACCCAGTTCGCGCAGACTCTTTTTGGTCTGCTCACGGGTCTCGGCCACACGGCGGCAATTGTCGCGGTAATAATCGTTTTCATCGATGGCGCAGGCACCGGCGGCGAGCGTCAGACGATTGATGTTATAGGGGTTGAAGGAGTAACGGATCCGGTTCAGATCCGCGATGAGTTCCGCGGAGCCGATGGCATAGCCGAGACGTGCGCCGGCCATGGACCGTGCCTTTGAGTATGTATGGACGACCAGCAGGTTTTCATATTTTTTGGTCAGAGCCACGGCGGATTCCGCGCCGAAATCGACATAAGCCTCATCGATCAGGACCACGTGATCGGGGTTCGAGACGACGATCTTTTCGATATCCGCCAGAGAGAGGGTAAGGCCCGTGGGGGCGTTGGGGTTGGCGATGACGACCATACGGCCGGCGTTCATATAGTCCGCGGGATCGATGCTGAAATCCTCACAGAGAGGCGCGGCCTTGGCGTCCACACCGAATACGCGGGCATACACGGGATAGAATCCGTAGCTTACGTCGGGGAAGAGGACGCCGCCGTCCGGGCCGAAGGCCAGGAATGCGAAGCCCAGCAGTTCATCGGAACCGTTGCCCAGGATGACGTTTTCCGGGTTAACGCCATAGAGCGCGGCAAGCTTATCGCGCAGGAACTTGCCTTCCGGATCGGGATAGAGGTTCAGCTTTTCCGCCTCACCGCCGGCCAGCAGTTTAAGCACACCGGGAGAGGGCGGATAGGGGGATTCGTTGGTATTCAGTTTGACAAACTTCATATTCTGGAACTGTTCCCCGGGGGTATAAGCTTCCAGATCGGAGAAACGACTGCTCAGAAAGCGGCTCATTTGCTTTCACGCTCCTTTTTCTGTTCCCTTTCCACACGGATGAGGGCCGAGCGGGCATGGGCCTGCAGGCCTTCGCGTTCGGCGAAACCGGCCACATCGCCGGCCAGATCGGCGAAAGCTTCCGGCGTGAAATAGCTGTACTGACTGCGCACGAGGAAATCTTCCACGCCAAGTGCGCTGGAAAAGCGGGCCGAACCGCCGGTGGGGAGGACATGGTTCGGACCGGCCATATAGTCGCCCAGAGCCTCAGGGCAGGTCTTTCCGAGAAAGACCGAACCGGCCGCCCGGACCAGCTTGAGATATTTGAAGGGATCGGAAACACAGAGTTCCAGATGTTCGGGAGCGAGCTGGTTGGAGACTTCCACAGCGTCCTCGAGGCTGTTGGTGAGGACGATCAGCCCGTTTTTATCGATGGACACACGGGCGATCTCCGACCGCGGCAGGAGCGCCAGCTGGCGTTCGACTTCCGCCTGCACGGCCTTGGCCAGATCCCGGGAGGGGGTGGCCAGAATGGCGGCGGCATTTTTGTCATGCTCGGCCTGAGAGAGAAGGTCGGCGGCGAGAATGGCAGGGTCGTTGTCCTCGTCCGCGACGATCAGGATCTCGCTGGGGCCGGCGATCATATCGATGGCGACCTGTCCGAAGACCTGACGCTTGGCCTCGGCCACATAGGCGTTGCCCGGACCGACGATCTTATCCACGCGCGGGACGCTTTCCGTGCCGAAAGCGAGGGCTGCGACAGCCTGTGCGCCGCCGATGCGGAACACACGGTCAGCCCCGCCGATGAGCGCTGCGGCGAGAATGTCGGAAGAGACGGAACCGTCTTTGCGCGGCGGAGTTACGAGGATGAGTTCACGCACGCCCGCGATTTTTGCGGGGATGCAGTTCATCAGGACGGACGAGGGGTAACAGGCCGTGCCGCCGGGGATATAAAGACCCACCCGTTCGAGGGGCAGGATGCGCTGACCCATCACGACGCCGTCATCACGGCGCATTTCAAAGCCCTCATGCCGCTGCAGTTCGTGGAAAGTGCGGATATTATCGGCGGCACGGCGCAGGATGCGCAGAAAATCGGGATCCGTTTCGGCGACGGCCTTTTCCATCTCCACCCGGTCCACTTCCAGTACGGTGAGATCCGCACCGTCAAAACGTTTCGTATAATCCCGAAGGGCGGCATCGCCGCGCTGACGAACTTCCGCAAGGATGGCGGCGACATCGGCCGACACATCCGCAGCAGCAGCTGCTTCTCTGGCCGGCAAAGCCTGTTCCGGCCAATCAACAAACCTGATCATTTCCCGATCCTTTCCGCCACGGCCGCACTCAGGGCCATGACTTCCGCGTGTTTAAACCGGTAACTTACCCGGTTCGCAATAAGACGTGCGCTGATCTGCAGGATATCCTCCAGGGGCTCGAGACCGTTTTCCCGCAGGGTCTTGCCCGTCTCCACAATGTCTACAATGACATCCGACATCCCCAGAAGGGGAGCCAGCTCGATGGAACCGTTCAGCTTGATGACGTCGATCTCCCGGCTTTTGCGGGCATAATGCCGCGCGGCAATGGCCGGGAACTTGGTCGCAACGCGCAGGGTTCGGTCCATGTTGTCCCGAAACCCTTTTTTACCGGCGACTGCCATACGGCAGCGGCCGATCTCCAGATCCCGCAGCTCGTAGACGTCGGGTTTGTATTCCATGAGGATATCACGGCCGACGATGCCGAGGTCGGCAGCGCCGCGCTCGACATAAATGGCTACGTCTGAGGGCTTGACCCAGAAATACCGAACGCCGCACTCGGGATTTTCGAAAACCAGCCGGCGTCCGCCCTCTTCAAGCTGGGGGCAGCCGTAGCCGGCCCGGCGAAGGATGTCATAAGCGGTCTCGCCCAGTCGTCCCTTGGGCAGGGCAATATCAAGCATTTGAGCCATACTCACGCACTCCTTCCTCCGTCATTTGCAGGATCCGCTCGGCCCGGATGCCGTCGGCGCTGCCGCGGTGTACAAGGACCGAAGAGCCTGCTTCGGTAAGCTCCCGTACGGTACGGGCGAGCGCCTCGGGCGCTGTGCCGTCCTCATACAGAAGCAGAATATCCGTATCAAAAGCTGTATCCCGGGAAGCCAGACGCTCCAGCTGATCGAGATACACGGCAAAGCCCACCGCGCCGTCCTGACGGCCGAAGCGCTGCAGCAGCAGGTCATAGCGGCCGCCCGAGAGTACCGCCGAGGATGCGCCGGGGACAAAGCCCTGAAAAACCACGCCGTTATAATAACGCATATCACTCATCAGTGCGAGGTCGATGTTCACATGTTCCGCACAGCCGCAGATCTCCAGATGGCGGTACAGTCCGCGCAGATCCGCAACGGCGTCCTTCATGCGATCATTTTCCGCAAAACGATCCAGCAGAAGGATCATCTCGTCGAAAGAACCGTAAGCGGCGGACAATTCGGCGAAAATATCCGCATAGGCTTCCGAAGCGCCCAGACGGATACAGCGTTCACGTACAGCCGCGCCGTTTTTATCCCGGATCAGATGCAGGAGACCGCGATCTCCCTCCGGGAGACCGGCGGCGTCCATGAGCGCGGAGATGTAACCGAGATGCGAGAGATCCAGCACATATTCTCCGCTGATGACCGCGAGGCTCCGGCAGGCCAGCATCACGACTTCACCCACGCTGTAATCGTCGAGTTCACCGATGCATTCGAGACCCGTCTGGGGCAGTTCACGATAACTCCGGTCACCGGGCCGCGCACGGTATACGTTTTCATTATAATAAACCTTCTGCAGACCGGGGGCTTCACGGGCGTTTTTTACGATGGAGAGCGTGACGTCCGGACGCAGAGCCATGAGACGACCGTCCAGATCGGTAAAGGTAAGGACGCTTCCACCGAGCAGGAAACTCCGGTTTTCCGCGTAAAAATCATATTCTTCAAAGCGGCTCATCCGATACCGCCGGTATCCGTGCCGCCGATAGAGCTCACGCAGTGCCGGCATGATGCGTTCGTCATGCCGCAGAGAACTTTCAGCCATGACCTGATGCCTCCTCAAATCCAGGGATATCCGTGCCGCCGGCCAAAGCATAAAAAGCCCGGATGTCCGGACGGCGCAGTCATTATAAAACAATTCATCACATTAGTCAAGTAAATCGTCAAAGCATCCTGTACGGTTTTGTCGGGGATTTCGGGCGGAAATCCCTGAAATATGCACAAAAGGGGATTGCCTCCCGGGGAGTGGGGGAAAAAACGCGGAAGGCGCGCGTAAATAACGCGCGCCGTATCTGCAGCGGGGTGCTGCGGAACCATGGGGTCCGGAGCGGAAACAGGGAAGGCATCGGAGCGGGAGGAGGTTATTTTTTCTTTTTGCGCTGCTGCGGCTGCTGCGGCCGCGGATACCGCCTCTGCTGATAGCGATATTTATCTTTGAACTTCGGCCATTCGATCATGAAAGAGATCACAAGATAGAAAATGGTCAACAGCGCGAAGCGCCAGATCCAGTCGTTCATTACAAAATCTCCTCTACAAATAACACATTTGTCTTTTCTTACATTTTTACACATATAACCGAAAAAAACAAGGGTGAATTTTTCTCTTGAAAGGAAGTGAGAATGAGGTATAATGATAAACGGAGAAAAGGAACTTTTTTCCGGCGGGAAAATGCCTTTGCGGCAGGGAATACCCGAAAAAGAGAACTATAGGAAAGGTGACGATCCGACATGAAATATATTCTTGTAATCGGTGACGGCATGGCCGACAATCCGGTTCCCCAGCTTGATGGAAAAACGCCGCTGGAAGCGGTCAACAAACCGACGATCGATGCGCTGGCGGCCTCCGGTCTGCTGGGCAGCGTGCGCAACTGCCCCGAGGGCTTCCCTCCCGGAAGCGATACGGCGATCCTGTCCATTTTCGGCTGTGCTCCGGCGCAGTGCTATACCGGCCGTGCTCCGCTGGAAGCAGCGGCGGTAGGGCTGTTCCTTCAGCCGGGCGACGCGGCGTTCCGCTGCAATATGGTAACGGTTTCGGAAGACGGTCCCTTTGAGGAATGCAAGATCCTGTCCCACAGCGCGGGCAGCATCGAGGGCGATGACAGCATGGAGCTTGTCCGCTGGCTGTTCGATCATCCCGAATTCAAGCCTCTGGCGGAGGAAGCGCGGATCTCCGTGCAGCCCACGCCGTCCTTCCGGCACATGGCCGTACGGCGCAGTGCGGATCTGAAGGGGATCGTTCTGGCCCCGCCGCACGATCATCTGGGCGAAAAGGTCGGCGACAATCTGCCGCACGGCTGTCCCGATGCCGAAGTGCTGCTTGCACTGATGAAGAAAGCCCATGAGCTGCTGGCCGATGCGCCCATCAACGTCCGCCGCCGCGAAGAGGGGAAATTCCCTGCCAACAGCGTCTGGTTCTGGGCGGAAGGAACGGCCGCGGCCCTGCCGAATTTTGTGGAGAGCTACGGTCATACCGGCGTCGTTGTCTCTGCCGTGCCGCTTTGTCAGGGCATCGCGAGACTCGTTGGCCTGGAGGCGGTCGAGGTCGAGGGTGTAAACGGCGAATGGAACACCAATTATGAGGCGAAAGTGGCGGCTGCTCTGCAGGCGCTGCAGAAGCATGATTTTGTCGCGGTGCATCTGGAAGGTCCCGATGAAGCGACGCACAACGGCCAGCTGCCCGAAAAGTGTCAGGCTATCGAATGGCTGGACAGCCGGGTCGTGGCTCCGCTGGCGCAGGCCCTGCGCGATGCGGGAGAAGATTTCCGCATGCTCATCCTGTCTGACCACAAGACGCTCACCACGACGCGCGGCCATGACGGAGACCCGGTGCCCTTTATCATCTATGACAGCCGTGTTTCCGAAGGAAGCGGCCTGAGCTATACCGAAGAAAACGG
>JAUMXS010000114.1 GCA_030528965.1 Eubacteriales bacterium | reverse complement strand
GATGTGGGAGTATTACCACAGCATGGCCGAGCCGGTTCTGGCCGGGGATATCGATGCCTATCTGCAGATGATCGCGGAAGTGAATCCGCTCGGCGATCTGCTCTCCTACGGTGGGAACTTCGAGTTCGGAACGGATGACCCGCGGAAAATCGAAGTGGAGTTCACTGTGAATGAGAGCGCCCTGTTTTCGGCGAAGTCCCAGCTGCGCATGGCGGAATATAATGTCCTTCTGCAGGACTACGTCTGCAGCGTTTGCATTCGTATCGCGAGAGATATGTTTGCTCTGCTGCCGGTCGGACATACGATCGTTCATTGCGTCTTAAAGAATAAGACGATCGTTTCCGTGGACTTTGACCGGGAGAGTCTGGAAAAAGTCAAGTTCGGACTGATCGATTCTTCGGAAACGCTGTCCATGTTCCGGAACAACATGAGCTTCGACGAAAAAACGGGCTTTGCGGAGGTCCCTGTTCTTGAATAAAGCGGATTGATGCCCGGATAAAGAGGGTTGACCCCTGCCGTGCTGTCGATGATCTGCCCCGCGGCGGCGACCCGGACTGCTGCCGTGGGGTTTTTGTACGGAACGACAAAAAAACAGGGGGCGGACCCGCTCCCTGTTCGATGTTTTTCACGTTATGTTCTGTTGTGAAATAGCGGTACAGCTATGACTCACACGGCTTCGACCGCTTGATCTCGTTTTGCCTGAATACGGTCGATCTCTTCCTGAATGATATTTCCGAATGTCTTTTCATCCAGCTCGAGGCTTTCTCTGGCGGCCGCCGATTCATCGGCAAAGGCATCGAATACGGCCTGCTTCTGTTCCAGAACCTGCATGATCTTTTCATCCACCGTATCATCACACAACAGACGATGGACCAGAACGTTCCGGGCCTGCCCCATGCGATACGCTCTTGAGATGGCCTGATTTTCCGTGGAAGGTTTGAATTGGGGTTCGCAAATGACAACGACGCTTGCCGCCTGAATGTTCAGTCCCGTACCGCCGGACTGGATCTGCGCCAACAGGACAGACCCGGCGGGGGCGGCTTCAAATGCATCGATGATCTCCTGCCGGCGATTCGGAGGGACAGAACCGTTTATGGGGGGCAGGCACCTTTCGCCCAGAAAGTCCCCGACTTTTTTCATCGTGTCCAGAAAGAAGGAGAACACGATAACTTTTCGGCCGTCATCTTCCGCATCGTCTATGATTTCCTTTAGTCGCTGTGCTTTCGAGGAATGCTGAAGGGCCTCCACATTCCAGGAAACACGACGGGCATCCGCATATCGTTTGTTTAAAACATCCTCTTCGTATATGGATTCCTCTTCCCCGGACATTGTACACCAATCACTCGTTTCGATCAGCTCGGGAAGCTCGGTGAGGACATCTTCACGCTTTCGCCTGAAGTAAACCGGCGCGATTTTTTCCCGGAACTGCGGCGCGGCGGACATGAACGCAATGGGCTTGATCTCTGCGGCGAGTTTCGGACGAAGGATCCGAATGAGGGCGATCATTTCATCCACTTTGTTTTCCAGAGCCGTGCCGGTCATAAATAAAAGACGATCGGCATGCGAGCAGATGGCTTTGGTGTTTGCTGTACGCCGGGCTTTCGGGTTCTTAATGTAATGTGCCTCGTCGACGATTGCCATCGAGAACCGGAAATCGGCGTCCAGTTCGATGACCCCGGTCGTTTCGTACGTGGTAACGGCGACACCGCCGTCCCTCAGCCAGGAGGCCAGGGCGCTTTCCCGGCCGGCCCCGTGGATCTTCACGGCATTGAGCAAACTGTGTTTCCGGATCTCCCGGCACCAGTTTGTAACAACGCTTGCGGGACATATCACCATGAAATGTGCTGCGCCGGTGTTTTTCAGCGAGACCATGGCGGCGATGGCCTGTATCGTTTTTCCAAGTCCCATTTCATCCCCGAGCAATACCCGCTCCTGATGAAGGATATAACGCACGCCCCATTCCTGATACCGTCTTAAGGTACAGAGCAGGCCGTCGGGAAAGATACACTCTTCCTGAATTGCGTGAGCGAGGTCCTCCGGCAAACCGTACAGTGTATCCTCGTCTCCGAACAAACCGGGGGCGATCTCTTCCAGTAAGGTAAAGTATGAGATGGAATTCTTCGAGAAGTCATCCCAGGCGGCGTCCCCTGCGGTGTTTGAAAGGCGGTCGATCTCAAGAATGACGTCTTTGCATTTTTGCCCATAGTCCCCGGACATCATGGATGTCAGGTAGGTATAGGCCTGCATGCAGCGGTCTTTTTTCTGTCTGGACGTCAGAAACCATTTGATGCCGTTCGATGCCGGTCCAAGATCGTGAACGGCGCTTTCTATGTTTGTTTTTTCGCGGAGCAGCGCGCGACAGGCCTGAACAGGCTTTTCGCCGGCTCTGCAGAGATAAACGGACTTTATCAGCCGGGAGGCTCGGGCGTTCCGGTCATCGGCGCTGAGTTTGATCTTGACTGCGCGTTTTGCATTGGAGGCGAGATCGTTTGCCAGCTGCTTGATCATGTTGGCGGAATCTTCGCTGATCCCCTGAATGTCCGAAAGCTCCTGAGCGGATGCATGGCATATATCCGCGATGTTTGTATAATTGTGGTCTCTGAGGAGCTTTACACGGATGCCCTGTTTGTCTCTGTTCAGCTCATCCACGGGAATTTCACGCAGCACATTCAGCACTTCACCGGCCGCAAGTGCATCTGCGGCGGAGCGAATGTCGCGCCGGCATTGACTTTCGCGCGCCGCGATATTTTCCAGCCGCTCCAGTATTGCCGCATGGCTTTCAATGAGCCTCTTCGCGTCTGCCGAAGAAAAAGGTCTCTCCATTTTCCTGCTCCTCTAAACGTTTTGCCTTGCCCGACGATCGATCCGATTGCCTTGCACGGCGATCACTTCTGCTTGCGTTAAGCCGCCTGTGGGGACCGGATGCCTGTGGTTCTGGGGCCTTCTGCGGTTTATCCATGAAAACAGTATAGTTTTGCGGGAAACGGATGTCAAGAAAACAGGAAACGATGCGGGCGGCAGAGCTGCTGCAGCGAAAGTCCGATGCCGTTTCGCGAGGACTTGTAAGGAGGTACGAACCATGAAAAAGTATTTGGGATATATCCCGGTGGCTCTGGTTTTGGCGTTATATCTTTTGTCGGGGCTTACCGTGTCGATGTATGCGATGACCATGCTCCTGATATGGCTGGCCTGCATTTTGCTTGCTGCTGTCCTGATCCATAAAGGCGTTCTTTGGGGCGGCGTGTTTGGCATCTTCCCCGGCCTGCATATGATCTGCCGGGGCGGCAGCGAAGCGCTGATAGGAGCGGCGCTGGTCCTGTTCTACCTCGGACTTACCGTTTATCTGTGGAAGAACCGGGGGGAGGATGAACCGGAAACTTCAACCGGAAAAGTACTGGTGTTCTTTGCGAAGATCGCTCTGACGGTACTTGTCATTGTGGTAAGCGCCTATGCGGCGGTCCTCGGCGGCATGATACTCATTTCCGTAGGCGTGCATCAGGCGTTTGCCTATATCGGAATGCTTGTTATTCCATCTTTTGCATTGCCGATGATCTGGCTGAAAAAGAGAAAGAGATTCATGGTCGTATGGGCGGGCACCGCAGCGGTCTATTTTGTCGCGCTGGGCGTCAATTACGGCTACGTAAAATACGATGAGAGCATAACTGTTAACACAAGTCCCAATATCAACATTTTTGAATACATGCCCTTTGAGGAAGATTCAAAAATCGTAAAAGCAGACAGCGAGACATTGAAGCTCACGGAGGATCTTCCGAGGATAGACGGAGCTGCGGCTCTGTTCCCGGTCTACTCCGCTTTCGTGCATGCGGTTTATCCCGAAACGACAGAAATTCACGACGGGGTATTTGAATATAACAATACGCCCGGCGGCTATCGTCTGCTGGCGGAAAAGATG
>JAUMXS010000113.1 GCA_030528965.1 Eubacteriales bacterium | reverse complement strand
TGGCTCGTCTGCACGGCGGTGATAATATAACGGAAACAACTTTGAAGAGCGCGGAAGAGCAATTGCTTGCCGCGGAGAATTATAAAAACGGGAGACGGTAAAAATGACTCTGTATGAAGAACTGAAAGCTCGTGGTCTGATCGCTCAGGTAACGGATGAGCCGGAAATCCAGGAACTCATCAACAATGGAAAGGCCACTTTTTACATCGGATTTGACCCCACTGCGGATTCTCTGCATGTTGGACATTTCATGGCTCTGAATCTGATGCGTCGTATGCAGATGGCAGGGAACACTCCCATCGCCCTCATCGGCGGCGGTACGACGATGATCGGCGACCCCGCCGGCCGTACGGATATGCGTCCCATGATGACGCAGGAGCAGATCCAGGCCAATGCCGATAAATTCAAGGTCCAGATGTCCCGGTTTATCGATTTCAGCGATGGCAATGCCATTATGGTGAATAACGCCGATTGGCTGCTGAAGCTGAACTATGTAGAGCTTCTTCGTGAAGTTGGCGGCTGTTTCTCCGTCAACAACATGCTGCGCGCGGAGTGCTACAAGCAGCGTATGGAAAAAGGCCTCAGCTTCCTCGAGTTTAACTACATGATCATGCAGAGCTATGACTTCTATCATATGTTTAAGGAACTCGGCTGCGTGATGCAGTGTGGCGGCGATGATCAGTGGTCGAACATTCTGGGCGGTACTGAACTCATCCGCAAAAAGCTCGGCAAGGATGCTTACGGTATGACCATCACTCTGCTGCTGACCAGCGAAGGCAAGAAAATGGGCAAGACGCAGGGCGGCGCTGTGTGGCTGGATCCCAATAAGACCAGTCCCTTTGAGTTTTATCAGTACTGGCGTAATGTGGATGATGCGGACGTTCTGAATTGCCTGCGCAAGATGACCTTCCTTTCGCTGGAGCAGATCGATGAAATGTCCGGCTGGAAGGATGCTCACTTTCTTACCTCTTGAAGAAATTGAAAAAATGGACGCATGGGAAGGTAGTCAGTTGAATACTGCAAAAGAAATCCTTGCATTTGAGCTTACAAGCCTTGTACACGGTGAAGAAGAAGCGGTTAAGGCTCAGGCCGGTGCACGTGCCCTGTTCGGCGGCGGCAGCGGTGCTGCCCTTGAGAATACCCCGACCACAGAGATTGAGGCTTCCGAACTGGTTGACGGTGAAATTGATGTTCTGACGCTTTTGGTCCGCTGCGGACTTTGCGCTTCCAAGTCTGAAGCACGCCGGAACGTGCAGCAGGGCGGTGTATCTGCCAACGATGAGAAGGTGAAGGATATTTCCCGCCGCTTTACGGAAGAGGAACTGAAGGAGGGCGTCCTCCTGCGCAGAGGCAAGAAGAATTATAATAAAGTCACGATTGCCTGATTTAAGTGTATAGAAAAAGGTCCGCCATCGGCGGACCTTTTTCTATGCTGAATATTGCAGCATTATCAGGCGTGAATCTTTTTCAGACGGGAATAGCGCGGCAGAGAATTGATGACAGGACGTTCGGGCTCACCCTGAATCAGAGGGAGGGCATAATTAATGAACTCTTCCTTTACATAGTTTCCTTCGGGTACGATCCAATCAACAGGAACCTTGCTTTCGAGGTTTGCCACACTGTCCAGAGGAATGAGTTTTACCCGGACGGAATAGGAATTGTTATCGTCAATGCGTTCGAAGGCGACCATTTTACCGGTCTCACCCGCAACGGCGGCTTCCACGGCAGCCTTTCCGGCGAGGTATGCTTCTTCCAGGTCGGTCTTGGAGGCCAGATGCGCGCCGCAGCGCTGCAGCAGACTGAGTTCTATGCCGCGCACCTTGATGTGAAGACGAGCTTTGATCGCCTGTGCAAGGCGAACGGCGAGACCACCGAGCTGTGCATGACCGAAACCGTCGGTTGCGCTGACTTCCGCCTCGGCAATCAGCTTGCCGTCGGCGTCATGGATGCCTTCCGATACAGCGACAAGAACGTTTCCCTTTTCTTTATACACACGTTCGACGTCTGCAAGAAACTTCTCCATATCAAAGTCGACTTCGGGAAGGTAAATGAGATCGGGACCGGATCCGGCGGCGGAGGCAAGAACGGAAGCACCGGCGAGCCAGCCCGCGTGACGGCCCATGATCTCGATGACCGTGGCCTGACCGATATTATAGACGGAAGAATCCTTGGAAACTTCCATGCAGCTTGTCGCGATATATTTTGCGGCACTGCCAAAGCCCGGGCAATGATCGGTACCCCAGAGGTCATTGTCAATGGTCTTAGGAACTCCCATGATACGGCATTCCCAACCGGCACGAGCCATATAACGGCTGACTTTTTCACAGGTGTCCATCGAGTCGTTGCCGCCGTTGTAGAAGAAGTAGCGTACATCATATTTCTTGAAGATCTCGAGAATACGACGGAAATCGGTGTCGTCTACATCCGGGTCCTTCAGTTTGTATCGGCAGCTGCCAAGCTCGGAGGAGGGGGTGTTCATGAGCAGTTCGAGATCGATCGGATCCTCTTGACCGATGTCGTAGATCACATCATCCAGAACGCCGCGGATACCATGAGCCGCACCGAGTACGCGAGTGATCTGAGGCAGCGCGAGAGCGGTTTGGAAAACACCGCAGGCGCTGGCATTAATAACGGCGGTCGGCCCACCGGATTGTCCAAACAGACAGGCGCCTCGAAGTTCATTTGGCATTAGTCATACCTCCAGGATAATAGAAATATTATAGAGATTTACAACGGATTCTATAAACAGGACCTAATACTACTTGATAATATCACACATTGCGAGTAAAATAAACAGGTGAAATCACTACAGGGGAGGATTTTTCATGGCAATCGTAACATCCACCGAAATGTTTAAAAAGGCTTATGAAGGCGGTTATGCCATCGGAGCTTTTAATGTAAACAATATGGAGATCATCCAGGGGATCACGGAAGCTGCGAAGGAAGTTTCCGCTCCGCTTATTTTACAGGTATCCGCCGGTGCCCGTAAATATGCCAATCATACCTATCTTATGAAGCTTATTGAAGCGGCAGTCATCGAGACCGGTCTTCCGATCTGTGTGCATCTGGATCATGGCGATTCCTTTGAACTGTGCAAGAGCTGTGTGGACGGCGGTTTCTCTTCTGTCATGATCGACGGAAGCAGTCGTAGTTTTGAGGACAATATTGCCGTGACGAAGCAGGTCGTTGAATATGCGCATGCCCACGGCGTTGTTGTCGAAGGCGAACTGGGAACGCTCGCCGGCGTGGAAGATGACGTGAAAGTCAGCGCTGAGGACAGTTCTTATACCCGTCCCGAAGAAGTCGAGGAATTTGTGACCCGTACCGGCGTCGACTCCCTCGCCATTGCCATTGGCACCAGCCATGGTGCTTATAAGTTCAAACCCGGCACCAAGCCTCAGCTTCGATTTGATATTCTGGAAGAAGTTTCCCGCCGCCTGCCCGGATTTCCCATTGTTCTGCACGGCTCTTCTTCGGTGCCGCAGGAATTTGTCCGTATGATCAATGAGAACGGCGGCAATATGCCGGGCGCTGTCGGCGTGCCGGAAGAAATGCTGCGGCAGGCTGCCCGTATGGCTGTCTGCAAAATCAATATTGACTCGGACCTGCGTCTGGCCATGACCGGAACTGTCCGGCAGTACCTCGCCGAGCATCCTGCCGATTTTGATCCCCGTGCCTATCTTAAGCCCGCCAGAGAGAATATCAAGGAACTGGTCAAGCACAAGCTGATCCATGTCCTTGGCTGCGACGGAAAAGCCTGAGCCTGTTGATTCTTCGGGAAAATGCCCTGCATTATTTCCCGGATTGTTCCGGACGGATTTCTTTTCATTCTATTAAAAAGATTGGAAATAATGCTTGCAATCGAAGCATCAGTATGTTAAAATGCTTATTGATATGGCGGCAAAGGAAAATTCTCTTGTTA
>JAUMXS010000112.1 GCA_030528965.1 Eubacteriales bacterium | reverse complement strand
GGATTCATTTTGACGGGATCTTCACGGGCTATATGCCCTCTCCGCAGCAGGGAGAACTGATCGCCCGGGCGATCCGGCTGCTCCGGTCGGAGGATACGCTTGTGATGGTGGATCCCGCGATGGCGGATCACGGTTCGTATTATCACGGACTGGATGACCGGATCGCGGAGGCCTTCCGCAGTTTGCTGCCGGAGGCGGACATTATCACGCCGAACGTCACGGAGGCTGCGTTCCTCACGGGCATACCCTATCGGGAAGCGCCGCAGGATGAGGAATATGTGGAGCGGCTTCTGCAGGAACTGGGCAAACTTTGTCATGGGATCGTGACGGTGACGGGGATCCAATACCGGGAACATGAGGTAGGGACGATCGCGTACAATGTCCGGACCGGCGAACGGAGCATGGTCATGGACAAGGCGTATCCCGGAGCGTTCCACGGTGCGGGCGATATATTTGCGTCGGCATACGGTTCCCTGCTGATTCGGGGCGCATCGCTGCAGGATGCGCTGGAGTGTGCGACAAAGCTTGTGGGGGACAGTGTGGCGCGAACGCACGCCCACGGGACCCCCAAACACTACGGATCGGACTTTGAAGGAGCGCTTCCGGAGTATATTCGGCGAACGGAAAAGCTGTTTGCCGGGGAAAATGCTGTTGACAAGGTGCTTTGATTCGTTTATACTATTTTGGCTAAGGCTATCTGTTGCGGTGTGAGGTGTGCTATGCGGCTCAATCTGCGGGAAATACAGGACAAGCCCGGCAGTCAGCTGGCGTTTTCCTGTGAGCTGGATACGGAGCGGCTGGAATTTCCGGCTGTGGAAAAATATCTTGTTCCGCCCCATGCTGAGGGTGTCGTAAAAAACGCGGCCGGTGCGCTGTCACTCAGCGGGAAGATAACGGCTGAGCTCGTGTGTATCTGCGACCGCTGTGCCATGCCGTTTGAGCTGCGGCGCGAAGTTCCGCTGGAAGTCAAGCTGACGGAGGATCCGCAGGATCCGGAAGATCCGGAGCTTTTCCCGATCGAGGACAGTGAGCTGGATCTCGACGAACTGCTCGAGACCTGTTTCATACTCGACATGGACAGCAAATTTTTGTGCCGACCGGATTGCGCGGGTCTCTGCCCGGGCTGCGGCGCAAATTTAAACGACGGCGAATGTACCTGTCGTCAAACCTATGATCCAAGGCTGGCTGTTCTTGAACAGCTGTTGGACAATGAGTCATAAAGATTAAAATGCAGCTGCCGTGAACAGCGCAAGAACGAGGAGGTGTCACCATGGCGGTCCCGAAGGGTAAAGTATCCAAGGCGCGGCGTGATAAGCGTCGGAGCAGTCACTGGAAACTCGAAACTCCCAGCATCGTTGCGTGCCCTAACTGCGGCGCGTACCACCTGCCTCACCGGGTCTGTAAGGCCTGTGGTCAGTACCATGGCCGTACGGTCATTCAGGTTGGTGAGGAGAAAAAGTAAGAGAAGGCGAAAAATGCCAGCCGGCTGAGTGGAAAATTCAGAGGCTGCAAAAAAGTTTTTCGCGGGAACCCCTAGTGTATCGCAGAGGAAATCTGCTTGCCTCCGACCCTGAGTCGGGGCAGCATCTTCGACTTCGAATACAGGTTCCAAGAAAGCTCGAGGAGAGGTGGTCCGGCCCCTCTCCTTTTGCTTACCTAAGTTTCCCGGCAAAGGGGCCGGGATTTGCGGAGAGAACGAAAAATCCGGAAAAATGTGGAAGGACCGGGCGGGTCTGAGGACCTGTGTATGAAAGGGAAAGGAGAGCGTATATGGACCTGAGCGTCATTACGGCAGTTGACGAGAACAGTCCGCTGCGCGGCCGGGTACATCCGGGCGATACACTTCTTTCCATCAACGGCCATGACGTGGAGGATGTGCTGGATTACCGGTATTACAGTTACGATGCGCGGCTGACTTTGCGTATTCGCGTGTCGGACGGACGGGAGCGCACTCTGCGGATCCGGAAAGAAGAAGGGGAGGATCTGGGGCTTGAGTTTGCCGATACGCTCATGGACGAAGCCCGGTCCTGCCGAAACCATTGTGTTTTTTGTTTTGTGGATCAGCTTCCGCGCGGACTGCGGCGGACGCTGTATTTTAAGGATGACGACGCCCGGTTGAGTTTTCTGACCGGAAGTTATATCACGTTAACGAATCTGAGCGAACGGGAGATCGACCGACTCTGCGCTCTGCGGGTAAGTCCCATCCGGGTATCGGTCCATGCGACGGACCCGGAACTGCGTATGAAGCTGCTTGGGAACCCAAAGGCTGCGCCGATCCTGCCTCTGCTGCAGCGGCTGGCGGATGCGGAGATCGAAATGGAGTGTCAGATCGTCTGCTGTCCGGGCCTGAACGACGGTGCGGCTCTGCGTCAAACCATGAAGGACCTTGCGGCGCTGTATCCGGCGGTCAACAGCGTGTCCGTGGTGCCGGTAGGGCTCACGAAGCACAGGAAGAATCTGTATCCGCTCACGCCTTTTGATACCGATCGTGCGCGAAAGACGATCGCCGATGTGGAGAAGTTCGCATCGGAATGTCTGGAGAAGTACGGAAGCCGGATCTTTTTCTGTGCAGATGAACTGTATCTGAAGGCGGGGCTGACGCTCCCGGAAGAGCTGTATTATGAAGGATATCCGCAGCTGGAAAACGGCGTAGGGCTTCTGCGTCTGCTGCGGGAGGAATTTTTGTTTGCGCTGGATGACGTCACCGGGGAAGCCGGAGACGGGGCGGCATTTTCCATTGCGACGGGCTGTGCTGCGGCGGAGACGCTGCGGGAACTGCTGGAAAAGGCAAAGGAAAAATGTCCGCGCATCGAAGGCCGGGTTTATGCCATCGTCAACGACTTTTTTGGGCATAGTGTAGACGTGGCCGGACTGGTGACCGGCGGGGACCTTATTGCCCAACTGCGCGGGAAAGAACTGGGGACACGTCTGCTCATCCCGCAGACCATGCTCCGGCATGGCGAAGGGGTGTTCCTGGACGATGTCACCCTGGAGGATGTCCGGGATGCACTGGGCGTTCCGGTCATACCCGTTGCGCAGGACGGCGGGGAACTGCTGGCGGCGATGCTGAATTCTCCGCAGACAAACGGAAATTGAGGAGTTTATCATGTCAAGACCTCTTGTGGCTATTGTAGGCCGCCCCAATGTCGGAAAATCCATGTTGTTCAACCGGCTGACAGGAGAACGGCTGTCGATCGTGGAGGACACGCCGGGTGTCACGCGTGACCGGCTTTATGCGCCCTGCGAGTGGAACGGCCGTCATTTTGACCTTGTGGACACCGGCGGTATCGAACCGTCCACGGACAATGAGATACTGCTGTTCATGCGGGAACAGGCCATGCTGGCGATCGACGCGGCGGATGTCGTTGTGCTCGTGACGGAGATCGGAACGGGCGTGACCGCGGCGGATCAGGACGTGGCGGCGATGCTTCTGCGTGCGCGTAAGCCTGTTGTGCTGGCTGTGAACAAGATGGACTCCACCGGATTTCTCAATCCGGACATCTATGAATTCTATGAGCTTGGTCTGGGCGATCCCATTGCCCTTTCCGCCGTCCACGGACACGGGACCGGCGATCTGCTGGACGCCTGTGTGGAGCATTTTCCGCCTCCCGAGGATGAAGAAGCGGAAGATGACCGCATTCATGTCGCCGTCATCGGCAAGCCCAATGTCGGCAAATCCTCGCTGGTGAACCGAATTCTGGGTGAGAAGCGGGTGATCGTGTCGAATGTGGCCGGTACAACGCGGGACGCGGTGGACAGCGCCTTTGAGAACAAGTTCGGCCGCTATGTGTTCATCGACACGGCGGGTATCCGCCGCAGGTCCAAGGTGGACAGCCGCATCGAGAAGTTTTCGGTACTTCGTGCGCAGCTGGCCATTGAGCGGGCCGACGTGTGCCTTATCATGATCGATGCCCGTGAAGGT
>JAUMXS010000017.1 GCA_030528965.1 Eubacteriales bacterium | reverse complement strand
ATGACCTTTCTGAAGAAGGGGCATATGCTTTTTTTGTTTTTTGGAGGGAACGTGACTCAAAATGCATGAGGAAAGAAATGTCATTATTATCGTGCTTCTGACGTTGTCGCTGCTGTTCGGTGTGACGGCCTGCGGCGGATCCAATGAGCCTGAAAGCCCTGAGAGCGTGTCCGCAATGCCCGGAGACAGCGTGATCGCTGCGATCGGTTCCGAGCCGGAAACGCTTGACCCTACGAAGGGATGGGGACACGGCAGTTATCCGATCGTTCAAAGCACGCTGGTCAGATATACAGAGGATTTAAGCTTTGAAAACGATCTGGCGACCGGGTATGAACTGTCCGATGACGGCCTTGTCTGGACCTTTACCCTTCGCGATGACGCATATTTCACGGATGGAGAAAGAGTTACGGCTGCCGATGTCGCTTTTACCCTGCAGACGGCCAAAACCATGCAGGGAGCCGTAGACCTGACCTATATGGAGAGCGTGAGCGCCCCGGACGAGAACACGGTGATCGTGACCCTGTCACAGCCGACTTCCGTTTTCCTGAATATGCTGGCATCCATCGGGATCGTTCCCGAACATGCCTACAGCGAGGATTACGGTATAAAGCCCATTGGTTCCGGGCCGTATAAACTTGTGGAGTGGAAGCCGCAGGAACAGATGATCTTTACAGCGAACGAGGACTATTACGGGGAAGCCCCCGCCATCCGGAATGTTACCGTCGTGTTCATGTCCGAGGATGCGGCTCTGGCAGCCGTCCGGGCCGGGCAGGTGGATGTGGCCTGTTCTGCGGCCACACTGGGTACGGCAGTCGTTCCTGGATACCATGTCGAGGCTTTGCAGTCCGCAGATAACCGGGGCTTTACTCTGCCTATGCTGCCGGATGAGGGGAAAACAACGGAAACGGGTGCGCCCATCGGGAATAACGTCACCTGCCATAAGGAGATTCGACAGGCTATTGCCTATGCCATTGATCGGCAGATGATCGTTGACATTGTACTGAACGGTTTCGGGCGGCCGGCTTATTCCGAGAATGATGGTATGCCATGGAACAATCCGGCAACTGTCATCCAAACGGACGTGGAATATGCGAAGAAATTGCTGGCTGAAACAGGATGGATCGACTCCGACGGAGACGGCATTGTGGAGAAAGACGGAGTCAAAGCGGAGTTTTCCTGTATCTATCCAAGTGGGGACTCCGTACGGCAGGCTGTGGCATTGGCTGCTGCCGAACAGATACTGGAGATCGGGATCAGAATTCATGTGGAAGGCACCGGCTGGGACGACATTATGCAAAGAATGTTTTCCGAAGCGGTTATGATGGGCTGGGGTTCCGCGATCCCCAACGAGACCTATTATCTGTACCGCAGCGAGGGTGCGCTGCAGGATGACTTCTATAACCCAGAGGGGTACGGAAATGAGACTACCGACGCTTACCTGCACGCCGCGCTGGCGGCGATGACTGTGGAGGAGGCCAACCGAAACTGGCAACTGGCGCAGTGGGACGGTACGACCGGCACAGCCATGCAGGGAGAGTGCCCCTGGGTCTGGATCGTAAACCTGGATCATGTTACCTTTGTGCGCGATGGATTGTCGATCGGTGACCAGCCTATCCATCCGCACGGTCACGGGCTTCCTCTGCTTGGAAACCTGTACGAGTGGGAATGGATGACTGACTGAATACAACAGGAGAGTAATCATATGAAAGAAATTGTCTGGCGGCTTGGCCGGATCTTTCTGACCAACGGAATCAAAATCATCACCCTCCTGCTGGCTGTTAGCCTGATTTCTTTTATACTGGTCAGCGCATCTCCCACCGACCCCGTCCGGCAATATATTCTGGGACTCGGGACAGCTATTTCCCCGGAGCAGCAGGCGGAGATCGAGGCCTATTGGGGAGTCAATGAACCGCCGGTGGAACGGTACCTCTCGTGGCTTGGGGAATTGATGCGGGGAAATATGGGCGAATCTGCTCTGTACCGCAGACCGGTCTCCGATATCATCGGGGAAAGATTCATGAACTCCTTTGCGCTGATGCTCTGCGCCTGGGTGCTGGCTGGACTGAACGGTCTTATCCTGGGCTGCATCATGGGTATGTATCAGGATAAATGGCCGGATAAGCTCATCAAAAAAACCTGCTATCTTTTGTCCTCTGTTCCCATGTTTTGGCTGGGGATGCTTTTCCTGCTGGTATTTTCGGTGACGCTCCGATGGTTTCCCATCGGCTTTTCCGGGCCGATCGGCGTTTTAAGCGAAGATGTTACTGTCCGGCAAAAGCTGTATTATCTGATATTGCCTGCTTTTACTCTGAGTGTGATGTCCTTTTCCAACATTGCGCTGCATACGCGGCAGAAACTGATCGACGTGTTGAACAGCGAATATGTCCTGTTTGCCAGAGCAAGGGGAGAAGGGCGATGGACGATTCTGCGCCGGCACGGACTTCGAAACATCCTGCTTCCGGCACTGACTCTGCAGTTTGCCTCGTTCGCGGAGCTTTTCAGCGGGGCCGTTCTGGCTGAGACGGTATTCAGTTATCCCGGACTGGGAAGCGCTGCGGCAGCAGCGGGGCTGAATGCCGATGTTCCTTTGCTGCTGGGTGTGACGCTGTTTTCCACTCTGTTTGTTTGCGTCGGCAATATGATCGCCGACCTCCTGTATGGGATCGTTGATCCCCGAATGCGGGAGGCGGTCAAATGAAAAGAATGAATCGCCGAACCAAAGCGCTTGCTGTCAGCATTGCTGCGGCAGTCGTGTTTCTTCTGATTTATCTTTTAGGAATACTGATTCCCGATAACGCAGTGGCTTCCGGCTTTCTGCAGGCAAAATTACCGCCCAGCTGGGAGCATCCCTTCGGGACGGATGCGCTGGGGCGGGACCTGCTGATGCGCACGCTCAAGGGCTTGTCTGTCAGCATGACCATTGGGATCGCGGCTTCCGGATTAAGTGCTGTGATCGCGGCCTGCATTGGGATCGTGGCCGCTTCCGGTTCACGGCGCGCAGATGCTTTTATCAGCTGGCTCATTGACCTCGTGATGGGAATTCCGCATACAGTACTCATCATTCTGATTTCCTTCTCCCTTGGACGGGGGCTGAAAGGACTGCTGGTGGGGGTTATGGCTACACATTGGTGCAGTATGGCCCGTCTGATCCGAGGTGAGGTTCTTCAGCTGCGAAACCGGCAATATGTGACAATGTCCCGCCGACTGGGAAAAACCGAATGTTGGATCCTGGTTCATCATCTGCTGCCTCATCTGCTGCCGCAGTTTTTTGTGGGGATAGTTCTGATGTTTCCGCATGCCATCCTGCACGAGGCATCTATATCTTTTCTGGGCTTCGGCCTGCCTCCGGAGCAGCCTGCCATCGGGATTATCCTGGCTGAAAGCATGAGGTATATCTCTGTCGGCATGTGGTGGCCGGCAGTGTTCCCCGGGTTGATGCTGGTGCTGCTCGTCCTGCTTCTGGACCGGCTGGGCGATAATCTGCGGATCGTTCTTGATCCGTACAGTGCGCAGGAATGAGGAGACATATATGGAACAAAAAAGAGATACCCTGCTGGAGCTCCATGATCTGTCCGTCTCTTTCCGTATGTATGACAGTGCCTTGAAACAAACAGAGCTGCAGATGATTTCCGATCTGCATTTGACCGTATATCCCGGCGAAGTTGTCGCTGTGGCAGGGGCTTCCGGTTCCGGAAAAAGTCTGATGGCATCTGCCGTGCTGGGGCTTCTTCCTCCCAATGCGACCGTGCGCGGCCATATGCACTACTGCGGCCGGGAACTGACGCCGGAGATGCAGAAAGAGCTTCGCGGCGGAGAGATCGCGCTGGTGCCTCAGAGTGTTTCCTACCTTGATCCGCTGATGAGGGTAGGGAAACAGGTGGACGGACACAAAAAAGACAGCTCCCCGGGAAAACGTCGGGGACTGTTTCAGCGGTTCGGTCTGCCGGAAAGAACGGAGAAGCTTTATCCTTTTCAACTCTCCGGAGGCATGGCGCGGCGTGTTCTGGTGTCCACGGCCCTGATGTCCGACGCCAGACTGATCATAGCCGATGAGCCGACACCCGGTATGAGCCTTGAACAGGCCATGGAAGGTCTGCAGATGTTCCGGGAACTGGCCAATGAAGGGAAAGCGGTGCTCCTTATTACACATGACATCGATCTTGCTTTTGAATTTGCCGACCGCGTCGCGGTGTTTTATGTGGGAACCACGGTGGAAATTGCTCCGGCTTCCGATTTTCGCGCCGGGCCGGATGCACTGCGGCATCCGTACAGCAAGGCGCTCTGGAAGGCTCTGCCGCAGAACGGATTTGTGCCTATCAAGGGAACGCAGCCCTATGCGGGAGATATTCCCAAAGGCTGCCTGTTTGCACCCCGCTGTCCGTGGGCTGATGAACAATGCCGGGCCTGCGTTCCGTTCGTCCGGGACCTTCGCGGCGGAGAAGTGAGGTGTTTCCATGCGACTTGAGGCAAAGAACGTGTTCTTCCGCTACGGGAAGAAAGAGCCCTGGGTGCTGGAAAACGTCAGTCTGCAGCTGGAACAGGGAGAATGCCTGGCACTCTTGGCGCCAAGCGGCTGTGGGAAAACAACTCTCGCCATGCTCCTGTCGGGATATCTGCAGCCGATGCAGGGGGAGATCCTGCTGGACGGAATGCCGCTGAGGAAAAAGGGACTCTGTCCGGTGCAAATGATTTTTCAGCATCCGGAAAACGCCGTCAATCCTTACTGGCGGATGAAAAAAGTTCTGGAAGAGTGCGGAGAAATCCAGGAAAACCTTCTGAATGTGCTGGGGATAGAGCGGGCGTGGCTGGATCGATATCCGCGGGAACTGTCCGGAGGTGAACTGCAGCGTTTTTGCGTGGCACGGGCGCTGATGAGCGGCGCCGAATTTCTGGTTTGTGATGAGATCAGTACGATGCTGGATGTGATCTCTCAGGCGCAGATATGGAATGCTGTTCTGGATGAGGCAAAAAAACGAAATCTGGGCATTCTCGCGATTACACATAACCGGCATTTGGCCCGGAGGATCGCATCCCGCGTATATGAATTGCCTGGGCGGGATTTTTGATGAACAGAGGGGCTCTTATGACATTGAAAGCTTTTTTTCAGGCCAATCCGAATGCGGCACTGGCCTTTTCCGGCGGTGTGGATTCCGCCTATTTGCTCTATGCGGCGAAACTGTATGGTGCGCGTATCCATGCCTATTATGTGCGTTCTGCATTCCAGCCGCAGTTTGAGCTGGAAGATGCCAAACGGCTGGCCGGTGAACTGGGTGCGGAAATGACTGCGCTGGATGTGGATGTTCTTTCCGATTCCAGAATCACGATGAACTCTGCGGATCGCTGTTATCTCTGTAAGAAAAAACTGTTTGCGGCCATCAGAGAGGCGGCGGAGGCGGATGGATTCGAGCTGCTGATAGACGGCACCAATGCCTCCGACGACGCGGATGATCGACCGGGGATGCGCGCCATGCGGGAACTCGCTGTCCGCTCACCTCTCCGGGAGTGCGGCCTTACAAAGCAGCGGATCCGGGAACTCTCCCGGGAAGCGGGACTGTTTACCTGGGACAAGCCCGCTTATGCCTGCCTTGCCACCCGTATCCCCACGGGGGAGGAGATCACAAAAGAGGCACTTCAGAAGACAGAGGCGGCGGAGAACAGTCTGTTTTCGCTGGGCTTCCGGGATTTTCGTGTGAGACTGTTTCACGGTTGTGCCAGGCTGCAGCTTCCGGAGAGTCAGTTTCCGCTGCTGCTCATAAAACGGCAAAAGGTTTTGGACGAGATGAAAAAATACTACGGTACGGTACTGCTGGATTTGGTGGTGCGAGATGAACAGTGAGATCAAAAGGCTGCTGGAAGCTGTACATTCCGGGGAGATGTCTGTGGATGAGGCTTTGCTGAAGATCAAAGCGGAGCCCTGTGAGGATATCGGATTTGCCAAGGTGGATCTGCACCGAAAAATGCGGCAGGGGACGGCCGAGGTTATTTACGGAGCAGGGAAAACGCCGGAACAGATCATCGGTATTCTGGATGTGATGAAAAAGAACGGGCAGGACACGGTCCTGATCACCCGTATGTCTGAGGAAGCTGCCGCGGCTGTGGGGGAACGTCATGATCTGACTTATCACAGGCTGGCCAAAGTTGGGATCATTGGACAGCTGCCGCAGCCCGACGGACTGGGCCGGATCGTCGTGGCGACCGGAGGGACCAGCGATATTCCCGTGGCGGAGGAAGCGGCGCTGACGGCGCAGATTTTGGGCAACGAGGTCACAAGGCTTTATGATGTGGGCGTATCCGGCCTGCACAGGACGCTGGCGCATCTGGACGACATTATGAGCGCCAGCGTGATCATTGCCATAGCCGGCATGGAGGGTGCTCTGGCGAGCGTAATTGGCGGTCTGGCGGATTGCCCGGTGATTGCCGTGCCGACAAGTGTGGGCTACGGGGCCTCTTTCCACGGCCTGTCGGCTCTTTTGTCCATGCTGAACTCCTGTGCCAGCGGCGTGTCGGTCGTAAACATCGACAACGGTTTCGGCGCGGGATATATGGCCAGTATGATCAACCACATGGATGCGAGAAAGGGGAACGAAGGATGAAGATACTGTATCTGGATTGCGGTATGGGAGCTGCGGGTGATATGCTCACGGCCGCATTGACGGAACTTCTCCCGGATCCGGATGACTTCATCCGGGAGCTGAACGCCCTGGGAATTCCCGGAGTTCATGTGGAACGGCAGCCCTCCGTTAAATGCGGCATTACGGGAACGCATATTTCCGTGATGGTTAACGGAGAGGAAGAGGAGAGCCTGGACTATCCCGGCCATGATCATGCCCATCATCACCACCATCACCATCATCATGATGCCGATCACCATCATGAACACGAGCATGAGCATCATCATGAGCATACCCATTCCCACCGCAGCCTGCATGATGTGGAGCACATTGTGCGGGACCATCTTCCCGTCTCCGAACAGGTCAAGGAGGATGTGATGGCGGTTTATGGCCTGATCGCGGAAGCGGAGAGCCATGTGCATGGGGTCCCGGTGCAGGAGATCCATTTCCATGAGGTCGGCACAATTGACGCGATCGCGGATATTACGGCGGTATGCATCCTGATGGAAAAACTGGCCCCGGACGAGGTCGTCGCTTCCCCGGTTCATGTGGGAAGCGGACAGGTTCGCTGTGCCCACGGTATTCTGCCGGTTCCTGCCCCTGCCACCGCGTATCTGCTTCGGAATATCCCTGCGTATGGCGGAAGCATCCGGGGAGAACTCTGTACCCCCACAGGAGCAGCCCTGCTGCGGCATTTTGTTTCCCGCTTTGAAAGTATGCCGGTCATGCGGGTACAGGCCATCGGATACGGTATGGGCAAGAAGGATTTCGAAGCGGCGAACTGCGTCCGTGCCATGCTGGGGGAGGCGGAAGGGAAGACCGATGCGGTGCTGGAACTCTCCTGTAATGTGGATGATATGACGGCGGAGCAAATGGGATTTGCCATGGAGCGGCTTATGGAAGGCGGAGCGCTTGATGTATATACCATTCCCATCGGTATGAAAAAATCCCGCCCCGGCATGCTGCTTCGTGTGCTGCTTCGGGAACAGGATCGAGAAAACATTTTGAAACTGGTCTTCCGGCACACGACGACGCTCGGTGTACGGGAAAACCGGATGCAGCGCCATATACTGGAGCGGAGCATAACGACTCTGGAAACACCCTATGGTCCGGTGCGCCGCAAGGATTCCCGGGGATATGGTGTGACCCGGTCGAAGTATGAGTACGAGGATCTGGCACGTGTGGCGGCTGAGCAGCATATCAGCCTGGAAGAAACTTCCAAGCGCATGGATCAATATCTGAAAAAAGACTGACGGTGAAAACAGAAGAAAAGCAGCGATGAGTCGAGGAACTCATCGCTGCTTTTCATTGGCAGGAAAACATTTTCATGCTTTCACATAGAGTAAACCAGTTCCATTAGGAGGCGGCATACCGTGAAGGCAAAGGAAATAAAGATCATCTGTACATATGCACCGGAGGGTGAAGCCCTGCAGGAAGTGATACAACAATCCTTTCGGCTTTTTCTGCAAAGAAACCGGGAAAGTATTATTTCATGTACACGGTGCGGATGTGCTGATCGGGAATCTCCCGAAGGGCATATTTTTCCTCAGTCTGACCAATGACGAGCGCACAGCAGGGGCTCATTCCTTCGGGCAGGTCGAGTTCCTTCACGAGTTCTTCGTTTCCATTCAGCACACGGACGGCGCCCCAGATGTGGCAGGCACCCAGACCCATTTCCACGGCGGCCAGAATCATATTATGAACAACGATCGCCGCATTGGAGTAATTGGTGTTGTTCGCGGGAGCGGTGGGGAACTTGGAAGAGACAAGGATCATGGTGGGAGCACCGAAGAAGGGGCGAAGATCGGGATTCTCCATAACTTCACGCATGTAAGCTTCCCAACGGGCCATGTAATCCTTGTTGGTGATGACCGTCAGGTTCAGCGTTTCATACATTGCCTTGCCAACAGGAGCGGCATAAGCGGCTTTCAGGATCTCCTGCAGCTGAGCATCCGTGATGCTTTCGCCGGTATACTTGCGGATAGATCTTCTGCTGTAAAGAGCCTCGAGAGTATTCATTATACAAACCTCCAAATAATCAAAATGTTAGGATCACGTCCGCTGAGGGGCGTTGATCAAATTGAATTCAAAATGTGTCGGCACTCACCGGCTGTGGGGATGAGGGATTTTTCTGTTCGGAAAGGAACGCTTCCTCAGCCAAATTGATTTTCTTTTTCATTCGAATGAGAAGCGGAACGGCAAGGAACAGGGTCAGAACATCGGCTACGGCCTGTACGGAGGCAACGCCGACAGCTCCGAAGCTGTTGGCCAGAGGATGTACGAGAGGGATAAAGCAGGTGCCCTGTCTGGCTGTGGCGAGAAGCATGGCACCCGACGCATTGCCAAGTCCCGTACAGAGCATGTTGACGATGGCGACCCAGGCGTGGACGAAAAGGGTCAGGCACTGCAGGCGGATGCACAGGGAACCGATCCGCTGCATTTCGGGGTCGGTTTCCGAAAACAACCGGATGATCTGATTCGAGAAGACGGCCAGCAAAAGGCCAATGATCGCCGTCCCGATGACAGCAGTCCGGGAGGAAAACCTGTAGCTTTGCCGGACCCGGTCATACCGTTTGGCACCCCAGTTGAAACCGGCCACAGGCTGAAACCCGCTGCCGAAGCCCAGCACCATTCCAAAGGGAAACATCATGATTTTGGTGGAGACGCCGATCCCGGCCAAGACAGAGTCGGAAATGTTGCCGGCGATGTCATTGAGCATGATGGCTGCGACGACCGAGAGACCGGTACGGAACATGGAGGAAGATCCCACGCTGACGATCTCATAGACGATATCCCGCGAGGGACGGCAGTTCCGGATGGACAGGTGCAGCAGACTGTGATGCGAGAGATAAGGATAAATCAGGATCCCGAAGCTGACAAGTTTGGAAATGGCGGTGGCCAGAGACGCACCGGCAACACCCATGTTCAGATTGAAAATAAAAATCGGATCCAGTACACAGTTGAGGATGCCGCCGAAGCCCATTCCGATCATGGAAAGTGTCGCGCTGCCTTCGGAACGCAGACATTGGTTCATCACAAAGTTGCATGCCATGAAGGGAGCGGCCAGCAGAACATAGGTGGCATATTCGATGGAATACTGTTCACAGGTGGGAGTGGCGCCCAGAAAACGGACCATCGGGGTCATAAATACGATGCCGAAAAAAGTGAGCAAAGCGCCAAGTGCAAGGGATGAGAAAAATGCGGTGGAAAGAACACGGCTGGCCTTGGGCGCATCCCCCTGCCCCAGAAGTCTGGCAATGTAACTGTTTGCGCCCAGCGCAAGCATAGAGCCGCACATCATGATCAGCTGGTCCAGCGAGGCGTTGACGCTGACAGCCGCCGTGGCATTGGTGCCGAGGGAACTGACAAAATAGGTGTCTGCCAGCGAGTAGATCGAATTGATCAGAAAAGCGATGATGGTCGGAATGGCCATCTTGGGGATGATTCGGGAGATCGGCTCATTGAGCATCATCATTCGCCGTTGTTCCTGTGACTGCGAGCCCTTTATGATCCCCTCACCCCTTTCCCGAGCAGCGTGTTTTTGCCGATTCTGTGTGCCTTTATTCAAAAAATGACAGTACAAATCTATATTCATATTACTATAGCTTTGAATGTTTGTCTATTTAATTATTTTATTAACGTGTGGAAGAAAAGGGGGAAGACCGCGCATGGAATCAGAAGCATTTTTCTGACGGAAGGAAGGGAGCGCGTATGGAAATCGGAAGCCCCGGGGATTACCGTGCGGCCCTGTATATCCGTTTGTCAAAGGAAGATGATAACGAGGGCCTGTCCGAAAGCGTTAATAATCAACGATCCCTTCTGAACGAATTTGCGGGAAAGAACAGGCTTGTTGTTTACGATACCTATATCGACGACGGATGGACGGGGACCAATTTTGATCGTCCGGAGTTCCGGCGTATGATCGGGGATATCGAGCGGGGAAAGGTCAACATGGTCATTACCAAAGACCTTTCCCGTCTGGGGCGTGACTACATCATGACCGGCCACTACATGGAGCGGTACTTCCCGGAAAAACGGGTGCGATACATCTCTTTATTGGATGGCATTGACACCGGTGTGGAGTCCAGCGCCAACGACATCACGCCTTTCCGTGCGATCATGAACGATATGTACGCGAAGGACATCTCTAAGAAGATCAAAAGTGTGAAGCGGGATAAGCAGCGCAAGGGCCAGTTCATCGGCGGCAAGCCTATGTTCGGCTACAAGATGCACCCTACGAAGAAAAATCAAATCGTGGTGGACGAAGAGGCTGCACAGATCGTGCGCCGGATTTTCGCCATGGCGCTGGAGGGTGTCAGCTGCCGCAAAATTGCCACACAGCTTAATGAGGATCATGTGCCCACACCGGCTGCATACGCAGGACTGACGATTGGAAATCCCGGCCCCTACACCGGCCTGTGGAGCAGTGAGCGTATTTCCGAAATGCTGCAGAACGAGACCTACATCGGCAACATGGTACAGGGACGCACGGTGAAGATCAGCTACAAATCCAAGAAATGTTTGCGGCAGGCTCGGGAGAACTGGGTGGTTGTGGAAGGGACCCATGAACCGTTGATTGATGCTGAAATTTTTCAAAAAGTGCAGATGCTGGTCAACAGCCGTAAACGCACCCGCAGCCGTACCTATGACTTTTTACTGCGAGGGCTGATCTTTTGCCATGAATGCGGTTATCCCATGGCAGTCATCAACCGCAGAAATGCAGCGGGAGAGGAACGACTGTTTCTCATCTGCCGTACCTATCAGCGCTTCACCAAAGACGGTGTCTGCTCCTGTCATTCCATAAAGGAAAAGACGGTGGCCGATGCAGTCCTTGCTAAGGTGCAGGAGGTCTGCAAAGCGTATTTCAACCCGTTGGAACTGCTGTCCGTGGCCGAGGATGCTGTAGCCGAGGCGGACAAAGCGGCCGGCGCAGAAGCCGGGATCCGGTCTCTGAGGAACCGGATCGACACACTGACAGCCCATCTCGATAAGATGTACATGGATAAGCTCAGCGGCATCCTATCTGAAGCAGACTTCCAACGCATTTATCTGAAAGTCAAGGATGACCGGGCACAGTTGGAGGAGCGGCTGAAGGTGCTGGAACGGGAAAAAGAGAACCCAGTCCCCAAGGAGGACGGGGCCAAGGAACTTGTACGACGCTTTCTGGATTCCGTTCCCACCAACCGGGAACTGCTGGTAAGCCTGATCGAGCGGGTGGAAGTAACCGAAGATAAGCAGCTCATCATCAAATTTCGCTTCCGGGAACCGGAGATGGGGCTGCTGGCCAAATCGTTTACAATAGGCGAGACGCTATGTATCGCGGATCGAGAAAACAGCCATCAGAAAGCTTCGGGAGGCACTGGAGAAGGCGGGGACGTGAGGGAAAAACGCGAATGCGGCGACAGGGCGGTAAGACAGTAAAACGGGAGCAAACATCATGCTCGCTGCTTGCTTTTTCCGTATGCAAAGGATATAATAAGCCCACCAAGCCTGCGGCTGTTTTTGAGCGGCGAGAAGGCGCGGTGCTTTAATGACAGCCCGGCTATCATTTCACAGCCTGTTCCAACATAAGATGGTACAAACATTTTATGGGGGGTCAGGTATGCAGAAAGTGATCGATTGGGCGGAGCGCCGGAAAGTGCTGCTCTCGGCAGCAGCGCTGGGTCTGGCTGTACTTATGATGTTTTGGGTGGTGAACACTCCGGCGGTCGTCGGTGCTGCGGCCACTACGCGTGCGCTGCCGATTTACTGTGTAGCACGGGATGACAAGGCGGTAAGCCTTACTTTTGATGCCGCCTGGGGCAATGAGGATACGCAGGAACTGATCGACATTCTGGGGAAATACCAGGTTTATGCGACGTTTTTCGTAGTGGGGGAGTGGGTGGATAAGTATCCCGAATCGGTCAAAGCCCTGTCCGAAGCAGGCCATGAGGTTATGAACCACTCCGATGATCACGCCCATTTTTCCGCGCTTTCCGCAGCGGAGATCCGTGCAAATGTCGATGCCTGCAACGACAAGATCGAGGCGGTCACAGGAATCCGGCCGAATCTGTTTCGCTGTCCCTACGGGGAATACGATGATCATGTGGTGCTGGCACTGACAGATATGGGAATGCATACCATCCAATGGGATGTGGACAGTCTCGACTGGAAGGATCTATCCGCCGGGGAGATCCGGCAGCGGGTCGTATCAAAGGTATCTTCGGGGTCTATCGTCTTGTTTCATAATGCGGCGAAGCACACGCCGGAGGCACTTCCGGGAATCATCGAAGCACTGCTGGCGGACGGCTATCATATTGTGCCGATCTCGGAACTGCTGCTTACCGGCGAATATGAGATGGACCATACCGGCCGTATGGTCCCGAAGGGAAAAGCCTGAGGGCTGATGCAATATTTGCCGCACGGTATTTGTATAATCGCTTCGGCGGTCTGCCGGAGCATATTCCATACTTGAGAAAACACAGAGATACGGAGGAGTAAGGGATGAAGCTTTGGTCTGGACGTTTTGAGAGCAACACGGATGAATTGGTGGATGAACTGAATGCTTCCATTGGATTCGATATTCGTCTTTATTCGGAGGATATCGAGGGAAGCATTGCGCACGCGACGATGCTGGGCGCACAGGGGATCATTTCTGCCGAGGACGTTGAACAGATCCGCGAAGGACTTTTGGCGATCCGTGAGGATATTGCGGCCGGACGGCTGAGCTTTACCCGGGAGACGGAAGATATTCACATGAGCGTGGAAACGGAACTTACCCGACGCATCGGCGATGCTGGCAAACGTCTGCACACCGCACGCAGCCGCAACGATCAGGTGGCACTGGATTTCCGGCTTCATATGAAACGCCGGGCTCTGGAACTCCGGGGGCTTTTGCTGGATTTGGAGGAGACGCTCCTGCATCTGGCGGAGAACGGACGTGACATCATTATGCCGGCCTACACGCATCTGCAGCGTGCACAGCCCACGACGTTCGGTCATTACATGATGGCATATGCCAATATGTTCCGCCGCGATATCCTGCGTCTGGAAGACTGCGTAGAGCGTATGGATGAAAGCCCGCTCGGTTCCGGCGCTCTCACGGGTACGACCCATCCTATTGACCGTAAAGCTGTAGCCGAGGCACTGGGCTTTGCCAGAATCACGCAGAACAGCATCGACGGCGTTTCCGATCGTGACTATGCGCTGGAACTTCTGAGTACACTGTCGATTCTCATGATGCACATGTCCCGCTTTTCCGAGGAGATCATTCTGTGGTGTTCCTGGGAATTCCATTTCGTGGAGCTGGATGACGCATATTCCACCGGTTCTTCCATCATGCCGCAGAAAAAGAATCCGGATATCGCTGAACTGGTGCGCGGCAAGACCGGACGCGTATATGGCGACCTCATGTCGCTGCTGACCGTTATGAAGGGTCTTCCGCTGGCCTATAACAAGGATATGCAGGAAGATAAGGAACCTCTGTTCGATGCGTTTGACACCGCTCTGCGCTGCCTGCCGGTATTTCGTGCGATGCTGGAGACGATGCGTCTGCGCCCGGAGAATATGCGCCGTGCGGCAGGGGAGGGCTTCATTAACGCGACCGATTGTGCTGACTGGCTTGTGGGACGCGGTATGCCGTTTCGTGACGCTTACACAGTGACCGGCAAACTGGTCCATTACTGCATCGAAAAGGGCAAGACCCTCGAAGAACTGTATCTGGAAGAGTACAAAGAATTCTCCGAGATCTTTGACGAGGGAATTTATGAAGCGATCTGTCTGGAAAACTGCGTGGCGGCGCGGCGTGTTGCCGGCGGTCCGGCAGCGGAAGCCGTTGAAGATCAGATAGCTTATATCAGAGCTTTTCTGGACGAACGTAAAGAGAAACAGGAATGACGGATTTCCGGCTTTGTTCGGATGCTGAGAATTGAAACAACCGCAATAAAAGGCCGCCGCATCGTGTAGTTACACACGATGCGGCGGCCTTTTGTATGAATGAGGTGTTTTTTATTTTGCTTTGACGATCTTGGCTTCGGGAGCATTCTTCTTCACGCTGGCGATGCCCTTTTCAGCACTGGCCTTCGCGGCATAGCCCTCGCTGGTCGCGATGATCTGACCGTTTCTGGCTTTCAGGCGGAAACGGTATTCACCGGCCTGGTCCTGATAAAGCTCGAACTTGGGGTGCTTTTTTCTTTCGATGGTTTCCGCAGTCTGGTCTTCGATTTCACCGAGGCAGCATTTCTTCACGGATTCGATGCCCTTTATGCAGGAGGCTTCTGCGGTGTAGACTTCGGAAGTGGCAATGACTTCGCCGTTGCCCGCCTTGAGGTCAAATTTCAGGCCCGTAGCGGTCTTTTTGATAACAAATTTTCCCATTTATATAACCCTCCGCTGATTTATTTGGCTTTTATACATATTAACATGTGAACCGGCCTTTTTCAAGGGGGGATTTAGGAAAAATTGCCGAAGAAACGGGAAAACCGGTGGATCTCTGTCGAAAGAAGAGATCCACCGGCTGATTCCGGGCCCTGTTATGGCAAAGTTCGTATAGACTTGGCTATATAAGGGACTCGAGATATATGTACGGGATACGGGGAATCAATAAGTGTAGGTGTTGGAGTACATAACAGCGGCGCAGTCATAGATCGAAGAAGTGGAGCGGACGCCGTAGGAGATGGAGGCGGTCAGGTCAACGGAAACCCAGCCATTGTTGACGTAAACCACGTTCCAGGCGTGATACTGACCGTTGAGGTAGCCCTTCTGAAGGGTGCAGGCAATACCCTGGCTGCGGCACAGAGCAGCGAACACGGCAGCAAAGTCATAGCAGACACCCTTGCCGGAAGCGATGATATTGGAAGTGTTGGGGACATAGCCTTTCATGGCACCGCTGCGGACGCTGGCGGCAAAGTTATAGTCGTACGTAAAGTTGGAAGCGACATAGTTGTGAATGGCAACGACCTTGGCTGCATCGTCCGTCAGACCCTGGCAGATCTCCGCGGCCTTGAGGCCCACGGCATCGTTCTGGGAGAAAGTGATCTCCGCGGTGCTGGCACGGTAGGGGGCAAGAGCATCGACCAGATTGACATTCACGGTCTTGCTGGTGACTTTGGCGTAAGAAGTGCCGTATACATTGCGGTACAGAGTGAGCTTGTAGCTTCCGTTGCCTTCGGTGAAGGCATAGGAAGAATATGTACCCGGGGTGTAGGAGTAGTAAGTGGTTTTGCTGTTGACGGTTACACCGACCTTCATCTTGACAGTGGCGTCAAAATGAACGGTGAAATAACCCTCGGAAGCATTGGAGGTATCAAAAACACTGAGGTCGGCAGCGTGGGTATCAACCGTAAATACGGCAGAGGTAAGTAAAACGATGCAAAGAAAAAAGGCCAGAAAACGAGATGTCTGCTTCATGGTGTACTCCTTTCGGCAACTGGCTGCCATGCCCTTTCGGGGTTAGGCCCTGTAGCTTTGCGTCACAGCCTTTCGACTGCTTTGCTATTATCGTTTGAGTACCGGCAGTGTTCCGCTTTCCGGCGCTCGAACCAATAATGTTTGAGTAGTTTATTGAGTTTTCTTCCCGCTTATCGGGAATATGTCTACCGCGATGTGTCGGATTATATGCTTTTGGGGGCACTTAACCCTTTGACACATGCATAAGTTCAAGATTAAAATACATTCTTTTTTTCTGCCTGTCAATAG
>JAUMXS010000111.1 GCA_030528965.1 Eubacteriales bacterium | reverse complement strand
AGCTGCGCGACAGCACTGAGCAAAAGGCTCAGTTTGTGCTCCACATCCTCGCCGGATCCCATACGCACCGTAAAGCGATCCTGATACCGGAACATCGGATTTGCCATACTCGTAAGCTCGATATCCGCTACCTCATCGATCATATCGCGCGTCTCGAGGCCGCGAAGAAGTTCCGCCAAAAACGTTACCTTGGTCGCCTCCGCCTCTCCTGCGGCAACTTTCTCGCCCACCGCAGGCGCTATGGGCACCAGTCCGATGACCTGAATGTACATCTCCGCCGTGGCAGGATCGGTTTTCTCCAAAAGCTTGGCATTCCGGTCGATCAGCCAACGGTCACTCTCCACCGATACGTAGGCAAGCGCTTCGCTCGCTTTGATCTCTATGACCACACGTCCGGGAAGACGCGGTTTGATCGAAGCCGTTTCTATATACGGCATTCTCGCAAGAAGCCGGCTCGCTGCTGCGGACTGGTTAATAAAGAACAGGTTCGTACCCTTCTCGATCCCCGCGGCCTCCATGATCTCTTCGTCCGTGTAGACGGATTCGCCCGCTACTTCAATGCTTGAGACACGGAAAAATACGCCCATGCTCAGCACAATCACAATACATATCAGAAAAAACGCCGTTGGGCCATACAGAATACTGTGTTTCTTTTTTCTTCGTCTGGGAACATATTCCGCCGGCATATTCAATGCCTCCTTTTGTATTCGGCCTGATCCGTGCGGCATCATCCCGCCGCAGCTGCAATGACTTCCGCCCCACTTTTCCCGAACTTCCGCAGCCGGGATGCGGGGCGGCAATCATTCATTCCACTCTTATGTCCGCGCCAAGCCGACGCAAATCACCGTCCAGTGAAGAATAGCCCCGGCCTATATGTCCTTCATCAAATATTTCCGTTTCGCCCTCGGCACCGAGAGCTGCCGCTACGAGCGCCGCGCCGCCGCGGAGGTCCGTACTGTGCAGGCGCGCCCCGTGCAGCGTCTCCACTCCGTTAACCAGCGCAAGGCTGCCATGAGTCGAGATATCCGCACCGAGAAGCCGCAGTTCCGACGCATGACGGTATCGGCTGGAAAAAATGTTTTCGATGAACACCGTAGAGCCTTCCGCACGCAGGCTCACAGCCATGAGAAGCGGTGCTGCATCTGTGGGAAAACCCGGGTACGGCCGTGTCACGATCGCTCGTGGGGCGCGGAGCCTCCCTCCGGAAATGATGCGCAGGCGATTCCCTGATGCAAAGATCCGACATCCCATTTCCGCCAGCGAAACGATCACCGGTTCAAGATGCTCCGGGCACACAGCCTGCAGCTCAACATCCCCGCCGACGCAGGCGGTACAGCAAAGCAATGTGGCTGCCGCGATCCGGTCCGGCATCACACGCAGTCCCACACTGCCGCACGGATGAAAACCGTTCACCGTCACGACCGGTGTTCCCGCACCGGATACCTTTGCCCCGAGCCGACACAGATATTCCTGCAGGGACTCGATCTCCGGTTCTCTTGCAGCATTGTAGATCACAGACGGCCCCTCTGCGGCACAGGCCGCCAGCATAGCATTCTCCGTTGCCCCAACGCTCGGCAGAGAGAGGCTGATCTCCGCGCCGCGCAGTTTCACAGCCCGGCATACGATCTCCCCTTCCCTCTCCTCCACCTCCGCGCCCAATCGGCGCAGGGCTTCCAGATGCAGATCAATAGGACGCGGACCCAGTTCACAGCCGCCGGGTACAGACGCCCGCACTTCTCCGCAGCGTGCCAATAACGGGCCGAGAAAGATCACCGAAGAACGCATCCTGTGCATCAGCTCACTGGGGATATCACTGCGGCACAGATCCCGGGAATCTATGTTCAAAACATCGTCTTCCTGCCGGGCTTTACACCCCAGATATCGCAGGATATCAACCGCTGCCTCCACGTCGGAGAGGGCGGGACAGTTGAGAAATTCCGTTTCACATCCGGTCAGAAGGGACGCGGCAATCATGGGCAGAACAGCATTCTTGGCCCCCTGTACGCGAATACTCCCTTCCAGCCTGTTTCCTCCTGCAATTCGCCAAACACTCATCCGATCTCCCCCGCACAACAAATTCACGTCATTCTATGCATGGGGTATGGACTTTGACAAAAAAGGAAAGATGCTCCGTCAGGATGTCTTGCGGTATGTCCGTCAGCTTCAGTGGCAGATCAGTTTTTGTTCGCCAGTTCCAAAACCATATCGGCGATCCGTTCCGTGGGATCTCCCGTCACGAGCGCAGCGCTGGCCTGCTCCATGGCTGCAAGCGTTTCCGGACGTCCCAAGAGCTCCGAAACGGTTCCCAGCAGGCTTTCCGCCCGGAATTCCCCTTCCAGCAGCACCTTGGCTGCGCCGGCGCGTTCCAGTACACGCGCGTTTTTCTCCTGATGATTGTTCGTCACATTGGGCGAAGGAACCAGAATGGCCGGTTTTCCCAGCGCCGCCAGCTCGCTGAGCGTGGAAGCGCCGCTGCGGCACATGACAAGATCGGCCGCCGTCATAACGTCCGGCATGTCATACACATATTCCCGGACATCCACGCCTTTTTCCGCAAAATCTCCCGCACCTTCCGCGTTCAGTCGTTCGAGCATTTTCTCATATCCGCGTTTTCCGGAAACGTGGATCAGCTTGAAAGCCGGTTTGCGGCAGACAAGCTGGATGAAATCCGTCATGATCTCGTTCATATGATCTGCGCCCAGGCTTCCCCAAACAGAGAGCACCAGGGGACGGTCATCCGGGATCCCAAGTTTCCGCCGCGCTTCCGCACGATCATGATTCCGGAACCCGGCGCGCACGGGAGTTCCCGTCACGACTACTCTCTCCGGATGGCTGTAATGCTCGCGGCTGTCCTCAAAGCCGACCATAATACGATCGACGTCTTTTTCCAGCATTTTGGTAGTCAGGCCCGGAACGGCATTCGACTCATGCAATGCCGTCGGAATGCCAAGAGAAGCGGCCTGTTTCAATACCGGATAACATACATAACCGCCCGTACCGACGGCAACATCCGGGGCAAACTCCCGGATGATCTGTTTTGCTTCCCGCAAAGCAGCGACAAGCTGTGATGCCGCTTTCAGATTATGACTCAAACCGTTCAGGCTCTTTTCGCGTGACAGATTCATGACCTGCAAAGTGCGGATCTCAAAACCTTCGCGGGGAACCAGTTCGGTTTCCATGCGCCCTTCAGCGCCAATAAACAGTATTTCCGCATCGGGGATCAATTCCCGGATCCGTCCCGCCACACCGACAGCGGGATTGATATGGCCGGCTGTGCCGCCGCAGGTAAACAGGACTCGCATAATATCCTCCTATTTTCGCGTGGGGATTTCCCGGGAGAGGCTCAGAACGATACCCATCTCCGCCATCTGGATAAGAAGAGCCGTTCCGCCGTAACTGAACAGAGGCAGAGAGATGCCCGTAGCCGGGATAAAGTTGGTACACACGGCTACATTGAGGATCACCTGAATCGCAAGCAGCGTCGTGATCCCGCATCCGACCAGGAAACTGTACCGGTCTCTGGAATGCATGGCAAGCCAGTAGCCTCGGATGATCAGCAGAGCAAAAAGCGCCAGAATCAGCATGGCGCCGATGAATCCCAGTTCCTCACAGACAACGGAAAAGATAAAGTCGTTGTGTTCCTCCGGCAGATAAAGATACTTTTGCCGGCTCTGACCGAGTCCCAGCCCCAGCAGTCCGCCGGAACCTATGGCATACAGCGACTGTACGATCTGCCATCCGGCACCCTGCATGTCGGAGAAAGGATCCTGCCAGGTGGTGATACGCGAAGATGCATAAGGGAAAAACCGTATCAGTATAAAAGCCGCCAAAGAAAGCAATATTCCGCCGCCGACAAACCAATACAAGCGGACGCCGCCCAGGAACAGCATTACCGCACCGACACCCAAAATGATAACCGAGGCAGACAGATGCGGCTCAAAAACCAGAAGGCCCACAATAATGCCAAGCACAACGGCAAAAGGCAGGATGCCATGCCGGAACGTTCGCATTCTTGAGCCGTTTTTACAGATGAGCGAGGCAAAAAACAGAATGACCGCGATTTT
>JAUMXS010000016.1 GCA_030528965.1 Eubacteriales bacterium | reverse complement strand
GGTGATCGTGGCGCGCGGAAGGAGCCGCGGAGCGACCTACGGGGAGCTGGAGCGGGATTTCCGACGCGGCTGCGAGCGGCTCGGGATAGCTGTGAGGGAGAAGGAGGCAGGCGATTGAAAGAGGCGATGATGGCGGTAATCCGATTTTACCGTCGAAGGATCTCGCCGCTGAAACCGCCCTGCTGTCGGTTTATACCCACGTGTTCGGAATATGCGCTGGAAGCGATCGAAAAATACGGAGCGGCCCGAGGGGGCTGGCTGGCGTTACGGCGATTGCTGCGCTGTCATCCGTTCCATCGTGGGGAGCATGAATTCTATGACCCGGTGCCGTAAGATGCAGACGGGGTCTGATCGGGATAATGGGCTCCTGTGAAGGATACGCAGGAAAACAAATATAGAGTTGGGAGAACGTTCTCATGTCAATTATTACTACACCTTTTTCGTGGCTGCTGAATTTCTTTTATGATATGTTTGGGAATTACGGCATGGCGATCCTGCTGTTCGGTGTGCTGGTCAAACTTATCATGCTGCCGTTCCAGTATAAGAGCAAGAAGAGTCTGTCTAAGACGTCTGCTCTTCAGGAGCAGATGCAGGAACTGGAGCGTCGGTATAAAAACAACAAGCCGAAGTACCAGGAAGAGGTGGCGAAGCTGTATCGTCGGGCGGGAGTTAACCCGATGTCCGGATGTATCTGGACTCTGATCCCGTTCCCGATCCTGATCGCGCTGTACAGTGTCGTGCGTCAGCCGCTGAGCCGTTTGATGAGCCTGACCGAGGAAGAGATCACTCTGGTCACGGATAAGCTGGTGGCGATGGGTCAGTATACGATTCCGGAAAAGGCGGATGCGTATGCCGAAATGACGCTGGCGAATCTGATCCATGAGAACTTTGCCGAGATGCAGGGCGTGGTAGCCGGATTGAAGGATCTGGACTTTAATTTCATCGGACTGAATCTGAGCAGTCGTCCGCAGTGGAACTTTTTCGCTAAGGTGGACTGGAGCAATGTGCAGGATTGGGGCCCCGAACTGGGACTGTTCCTCATTCCGGTCATTTCTGCTTTGCTGACGGTGCTGACGTCCGTACTTATCCGCCGCAACACGCCGCAGGCGAGTTCGTCCGGAAACGATCCTACGAAGAGCATGACCTACATGATGCCGATCATGTCGCTCTATATTTGCTTCATCATGCCGGCGGCCATGGGTGTATACTGGATCATCCAGAGCGTTCTTTCCTGTCTGGAAGAGCTTCTTCTGGGCGGACATTTCCGTCGCATGAGAGAGAAGGAAGCGGAAAAGCTGAACGCGGTCGAGAATGCGCGCAACGCGGAGATCGAGCGGCGCCGTCAGGAGACGGAGCGTCTGCGTGCGGAAGGCAAGACGGAAAAGAATCTGAATACGAGTAAGAAGAAGATCCAGGCGCAGCAGAAGGCGGAAGACGATGCCCGCCGTGCGGCGGCGGAGCGTGCGGAACGCGAAGCGCGTCGTGCCAGACTGGGAATCGTGAAGGAAGAAGCCCCTGCGTCTCAGGTGGGAACGCGGCGCTATGCGCGCGGACGTGCCTATATAGCGGATCGTTATGCCGAGGAAGCGGCGGCAGCGGAAGCTGCGGCTGCAGCAGCGGAAGCCGCGGAAGCGGCCGAGGCGGAAGAAGCCGCGGAAGCAGCGGAAGCGAACGAGCCGGAAGAGGAGATTGAGGAGACCGCAGAGGAAGAGGCGGAAGAGGAGCAGTAAGACAAAGGAATGTGCGCAAGGCACATGGGGAAAGGCAGGAAAGTCTCAGGATGATCAAATCTGTGGAAGCGACAGGGAAGACGCAGGAACTTGCGATTGCGGCAGCCCTGAAGGAATTGAACAAGGATCGGGATGAAGTATCGGTCGAAGTACTGGAAGTAGCGAAATCCGGCTTTCTGGGAATAGGCGCGAGCCCGGCTCGTGTGCGTGTAAGTTATGAAGTAGCGGAAACGCAGCGTGAGCGTACGGAGCGGTTCCTGAGCGGACTGCTGGAGCACATGGGCGTCGAGGCGGAACTGGAGATCACGGAACGTGAAAACGGTGGTCTGAATGTAAATCTGCGCGGAGAAGTCATGGGCGCGGTGATCGGCCGCCGGGGCGAGACGCTTGACGCCATCCAGCATCTGGCGAACTATGCGGTGAATCGCGGCAGCGAGAAGCGCGCGTATATCAGCGTGGATGCGGAAGGCTACCGGAGCAAGCGGGAAGATTCGCTGGTCCGTTTGGCGGAAAAGATGGCAGCGAAGGCGATCAAATATCGCCGCAGCATGGCGCTGGAGCCGATGAATTCCTATGAGCGGCATGTGATCCACACGGCGCTGCAGGATTATGAAGGCGTATCGACGAGCTCTACGGGCACAGAGCCCAACCGTCGGGTCGTGGTAAATTATGAACGGGGCCGCGGCAATGACCGCGGAAACGGAACTCGCGGCGGTCATGAGCGCCGGCAGAACGCGCCGGCCGAACAGCGCAGAGAGGAACACGAAACGCCGGCTAAGCAGCCTGAGATCCCGGAGAACTATGAACGTCCGCAGGCGAACAAACCGGTCAGCCGGGAGTGGAGCTGAGAGGACGAAAGCTCGATAACAGGAGGAGAAAAGCATGTTACTGGAAAAAGTACGTGCACTTCTGGCAAAACAGCTGGAAATTGATCCGGGCATGATCGGCCCCGAAACGGACATTATGGACGATCTGGGAGCGGATTCGCTGGATCTGGTTGAGCTGCTGACCACTCTGGAAGAGGAGTACCACATTGTGATCACGGACGAAAAGGCCGCGAACATCACGAAGGTGGGAGAACTGGTGGATTTTCTCGAAGAGAAACTGAAATAATAAAAACCGTCACGGGCGAAGATCCGGTCTTCCCGATGGGCGGTATGCATAAGACAGTAAACAGGCACAACGGATAAAACCGCTGTGCCTGATTTTTTTATTCGCAGCCTCGGCCAGAGTATGGAAAAGGACGGCAAAGCTCGGAAAATGAAAAGCTTTCTGCGGAAGGCTTTACAAAGTTGAAACAGAAGAATATAATAAAAGGCAAATAAAGGTAAAATGGGGAAAAGTTTTTTTGGAGGTGTTCTCTTGGAAAATCTGATAGTAGCGTTTAACTGCGTACTGCCCTCATTTCTCATTATCAGCCTCGGCGCCGTGATCCGGCACAGCAAGATTGTACCCGAAGAGACCTTTAATCACATCACCAAAATTGCGTTTCACTATCTGCTTCCGTTCCTGCTGTTCCATAACATCTACAGCACGGATCTCAATACGGCGGTTGATGCCAAACTGCTCAGCTTTTTGTTCCTGTATGTTCTGATTTGGTTTATCATAGGCTTTGTTGTTACGAAATTCGTGGTACCGGACCGCCGTCAGCGCGGAGCCTATGTGCAGTGCTTTTTCCGTGCCAATATAGCGATCGTCGGCATATCGATGGCGGACACGATGATGGGAGCGCCGGGCGTTGCCGCGATGGCGATGGCGATCGCCGTTCTTGTTCCGCTGTATAACGTTCTTGCGGTCATTTTGCTGGAAGTGCTGCGCGGCGGTCAGGTCGAACTGAAGCCTACGCTGATCAGCATTCTGAAAAACCCGCTGATCCTCGGCTGTGCGGTGGGCATTCTGTTCCTGCTGACGGGGCTGGAGGTTCCCGCTTCGGTCCTGAAGGCGGTCGGTCAGGTTGGTACTGCCGGCAGTGTTATGACGATGCTTGCCCTTGGCGCTTCTTTCCAGCTGGGCGGTGTGCGGAAAAACCTCAGGAAGGTCATCATCGCCGACTTCATCAAACTTATTCTTACTCCGGCGATTGCCCTGATCCTTGCTGTTCTTCTCGGCTTCCGCGGCAACGATCTCTGCGTTATCCTGCTGTGCACGGCGCCTTCGCTTGCCACCACGGCGTACACGATGGCCATCGCCCGTGACAGTGACCACGAGCTCACCGGCCAGATCGTCGTTACGACCTCGTTCTTCTGCTGCATTACGCTTTTCATCTGGATCTTTGTGCTGAAACAGATCGGATTGATCTAAAATACATATATTTTTTCCCGTACGGGAATAAAAACCGGCCCTTCGTCCACTCGGACGAAGGGCCGGTTTCTTTATCGGTCAATGCTTTTGCAGCCTGTCTGCGATGAAAGCCCGGGCATTGTTGGCGGGGCTGTCATCCAGCGGGACAAGCGCGGGAAAGTCGGGGTCATGGCGCCGAAGAGCCGTCAGCAGGAGCGTATCGGTGAGGACGGGGTTCTTCGGCAGAAGCGGTCCGTGGGCATGACAGCCGTAGAGGTTTCTGTAATGTACGCCCTCGGCGGCGTCCTCACGGTCTCCGGTACCGTAAAGGATCGTTCCCAGCGGCGGCAGGGACGCCGGTGTGCGCAGAAGGCCCGCGCGGTTGGAGAAACCGTAGAGGATGCCGAGCTCTTCACCCGCATCGAAGGCGTAATCTCCGACCGTGCGGCGATCGGCATAAACGGTGTCCATATCGAGGATCCCAAGGCCGGGGAGCGTTTCTCCGTGCAGATCGATGGATTTTCCCATGAGCTCGAGACCCTCGCAGACGGCGAGACATACGCCGCCGTTTTCGATGTAAGTACGAAGTCCGTCAGTAAGCCGGGAAACGGCGTTCCGGAGCGCGGGGCTGCTGCTCACAGGCCCGGAACCGAGATATAAAAGGTCAATGTTTTCCCAGTCGGGCTCATCGGGAGCGTCGAGGGGCAGTTCAGAGACGGAGAATTCCAGTCCGCGCCATGCCAGGCGCCGGGAAAGACAGCGAAGGTTCCCGGCGGAACCGTTGGCGCTGAAGGCATCCGGCCAGAGATGACAAATGTGCAGAGTCATATGAGGGTCCTCCTTATTCCCAGAATGCCCGCAGGCCGAAGCTTGTGCTGAGCTGCCGGCGGAAGTCCATCATGGCGGTATAGGAGGGGAGGATCACAATGGGTTCCGGGCGTTCGAGCATGGCCTGTATGATGGTGTTGTAATCGTCCTCGATGCGCAGCGCATCCATATCAAACCCGGCATACTGCAGCCGAAGGGCAAGCTCGGCGGAACGAATGCCGGAACAGTATACAAAAGCGGGGCGGGAATCGGGCTCGGTGAGCGTTTCGAAGTTCACATCCCAGATCCAGCCGGGGTCGGTGCCGTCGCCGGTGTGATCGTTGAGGCAGAGCACGAGCTGATACGGCTCATCCAGATCGGCGAGGAAATTCAGAGCCTGATTGCAGCCGGCAGGGTTTTTGACAAGGATCATCCGGGCGGGATGTCCGTTGAGATCGAGCTTTTCCATACGGCCGAAGCCGCAGCGGAAATAATCCAGAGCCCGAACGGCGGCCTCGGCGGGAAAACCGAGTGCGAGGCCGAGAGCTGCGGTGGAAGCGGCGTTATAGAGGTTATATCCGCCGGGAATGCGTACGCCGGTTTCAAAGGAGTCCTGCCCGATCCGCATGGTGACGCGGAAGGCATCCATATCGCGGGTGAGGATCCCGGTAACGGCGACGGAAGCCTCCGGCCGTGCGCGTCCGCAGTTGGGACAGCGCCAGTCGCCGAGATGTCCGTAAGTACGAAGTTCATAGGTATAGGCCGTGCCGCAGTCGGGACAGTGAGCCGCGTCGGAACGTTCCTGGGCGGGACGGCGGTAGAGCGGCGTTTCCATGCCGAAGAACACGGTGCGTTCGGGCGCTTCCTCTGCGAGGGAGGCACAGAGAGAACAGTCGGCGTTGAGGCAGACAAGTGCATGGGGAGCGTTGCGCAGGCCGGAACGGATGGCGCTGAGCGTGTTGCGCACATCGCCGAAGCGGTCGGCCTGATCGGCAAAGATGTTTGTGACCAGGATAGCCGTGGGGTCCGTATAGAGGCTGACCTGGGGAATGACACCCTCGTCGCACTCGATGACAGCATAGTTTTCACGAATACGGCCGAAGAGGGAGGCGTGCATGGCGAATTCCGTAACGATGCCCTGCAGGAGATTGGCACCGCCGCGGTTGGCGAAATAACTGACGCCGGCTTCCTGCATGAGCTGTTCGACCATGCGGCAGGTGGTGGTTTTACCGTTGGTGCCGGTGACAAGGATGGTTTTGACGGGTGCGGAGAGCCGCCGGAGCAGGTCGGGGCAGATGGAAAGAGCGATCCGGCCGGGCAGGGCGGTGCCGCCGCCATGATGGGTCACGCGCAGGAGAAAGCGGACGAGCCGCGCGCTGAGGAGAGCGAGAAACAAACGCATGATATCACCTTTTTCGAATCAATCGACATAGACATAGGTAAAATCCCCGTGCTCGGAGAAGGACAGACCGCCGGTAACGATCACGCGGCGATCCTCGGTGACGAGCACGAGTTCGAAGCCGCCGAAGCGGTCACGATAGGCGAGGGCATCCTCCTCGCCGAGGACGAAGAGGGCGGTGGAGAGGGAATCTGCGGTGGTGCCGTCAGGGCAGACAACGGTGACGGAGCAGAGCCCGGAACGGACGGGATAGCCGGTTTCGGGGTCAAGGATATGATGCCAGATCTGTCCGTCGGCCTCGAAGTACCGCTGATAATTGCCGCTGGTGACAGCGGCGGTGCCGCCGTCAAGGGAGAGAGTTCCGAGATAGGAACCGGTGTCAAAGGGGTCTTGCACGGCGACGACCCAGGGACTGCCGTCGGGTTTTGTGCCGAGGGTCTGAACGTTGCCGCCCAGCGTGAGAATGGCGGCCTCCACACCGGCGTCACGCATGGCGTTGACGGCGGCCTGAGCGGTATAGCCCTTGGCGGCTGCGCCGAAAGAGAGTTCCTGACCGGCGGCGAGGGAAACGGCATGTCCGTCCAGAGCAATATGTTCCATACCGCGAAGGGCAAGCAGAGCGGAGAGTTCCGAGTCATCGGGGACGCGGTATTCCCCGTCGCCGCCGAAGCCCCAGGCCCGAACGGCGGGATAAAGCGTGAAATCCAGTGCGCCGCCGCTGCGTTCCCATACCGTGAGGCCGGTTTCGAGGATCTGAAGGGTCGCGTCCGAGACGGAGACCGAAGCGCCTTCGGCGTGATTGAGCGCATAAAGCTCACTGTCCTCTCTCTCGGGGTCAAGCGCGGCTTCGAGGGAGAGGATGGTCGCTTCCGCAGCGGAAAGACCGGCCTGTGCGTTTTCGCCATAGGCGGTCAGGAGCATGATCGTGTCCATGGCAAAGACCTGCCGCTCATGTTTTTCCGACCGGGCGGAACGGGAACAGGCGGTCAGGAGGAGGGCCAGAACGAGCGGAAGAAGTATATGGATCCGTTTTACATGCCGGGTACAAGGCATGGCATTCACTCCGAGCAAACGCCGCAGCGGGCCTCACAGTCCGGGACAGGGAGTGAGGTCCGGTGCGGCGGGATTTTATTCAGCCTTTCATTTGTTTGCGGCGGGCAAGATTGATCATGCCGTCGCGCATTTCGCCGAGGCGGGCGAGCATTTTACCGGCGCCGTAAGCGGTGCAGGAGAGGGCGTCGTCCACGGAACGGGCAGCGATGCCGGTGCGGGCGGTGACGAGTTCTTCCAGACCATAGAGCATACTGCCGCCGCCGGAGAGCACCACGCCGTTGCCGGAGATATCGGCCACGAGTTCGGGCGGCGTGCGTTCCAGCACCATATGGACGGTCTCGACGATGGCCTCGACGGGTTCCTGCAGGGCCTCGAGCAGGTCCTCGGAACTGACGGTGACGGTGCGGGGCAGGCCGGTCATGAGGCAGCGGCCCTTGACTTCCTCGACCTCGGTCTTGGGCCGGGGCACGGCACAGCCAAGCTTTTTCTTGAGGTCCTCAGCCGTACGGGTGCCGATCAGGATGTTGTGCTTACGCCGTATGTAACGGACAATCGCCTCATCCATGGCAGCACCGGCGATCTTGATGGATTCACATTCCACGACGCCGTTCAGGGAGACCACGGCGGTTTCGGTGGTGCCGCTGCCGATATCGACGACCATATGGCCGTTGGGGCGGGAGACATCAAGACCGGCACCGATGGCGGTGGCGACGGCGCTTTCGAGGAGATAAACGCGGCGGCAGCCGGCTTCCACGACAGCGTCAAGGATGGCGCGTTCTTCCACGCCGGTGATGCTGCTGGGGATGCAGACGATGGCTCTGGGCTTGAACAGGCTGAAGGAAGTGATCCGACGGATGAGTTCCCGGAGCATGAGCGTCGTCATATCATAGTCGGAGATGACGCCGGCGGAGATGGGATGCACGGCAACGATGTTAGCCGGGGTACGGCCAAGCATACGGCGGGCATCCTCGCCGACCTTGAGCATATGGCCGTCCTGTTTATCGACGGCGACCACGGTGGATTCCCGCAGGGCGATACCTTTTCCCTCGACATAGACGAGCGTCGAAGCGGTACCGAGATCGATGGCGATGTCTCTTTCCACAAAGAGCATAGGCGTAAGTTCCTTTCTGTCCGGTTGGAAGGAGTATTACCAACCCTGGAATGCTTTATACAGCTTAAACGGTTTCGGACACGAAACACGGGGATCACGTATTGGATGAGCGCATGAGGGTGGCGCAGACGACTTCCTGCGCACCGGCATACCGCAGGACGCGGGCACATTCGGAGAGGGTGGAGCCGGTGGTGATAATATCGTCGATAAGGAGGATCCGGCGGCCCTGCACGGCGGAGGGCTCCGGGACGCGAAAGGCATCGCAGATGTTGGCGCGCCGCAGTTCTTTGCTTTTAAGTTTGGACTGGGGCGGCACATGGCGGTGCTTTTCGAGAGTGGGGACGAGGGAACAGCCGAGTTCTTTGGCGAGTGCCTCGGCGAGAAGCCGGGTCTGATCATAGCCTCTCTCTTTGAGGCGCTGCGCACTTATGGGCACCCAGGACAAAATGTCCCAGCGGCCGTCGAGTTCCTCCCGCACACAGTCCGAGAGAAGATGTCCGAAGGACGGTGCGTAGGAGGCATGTCCCAGAAACTTGTAATTCAGGACAGCCTGACGGAGCTCTCCGTCATAGTAGAAGGGAGAAACGCAGAGGGAGAAGAACTCCTGCTCAAAAGATATGCGGGAAGCTTTGATCCGGGGCAGATCTTTGCGGCATATGGGACAGACGGCCCGTATGCCGTCGGGCAGGACTTTGCGGCAGAGGATGCATTTGGGCGGGAACAGAAGTTCCAGCACTTTTTCGGAAAGCTCCATATGTTTGTTCCTCAGCATTCCCCGTTGAGCCGGGCGCGCAGACCGCTGTAGCGCCGGGTCGGGCTGTGATTATCGATCATAAGATGGGCGGAATCCTCATCTCCGACGATGATAAGCAGTTCTCTGGCGCGGGTAACGGCGGTATAGAGCAGACCGCGGGTCATGAGCCGCGGGGAGCCGCGGCCGATGACAAGGATGACGGCGCGGTATTCGCTGCCCTGACTTTTATGGACGGTCATGGCATAGGCAGGTTCCAGTTCACAGAGCTGTTCGTAGTCGTAAGCGGCCCAACGGTCGTCATAGCAGACCCAGAGCAGTTCGTTTTCGGGGTCGATACGGGCGATCTGCCCGACGTCGCCGTTATAGACACCGGAACCGGCGGCGCTTCCTTCGGTGGGCGCACCGAGGGGGAGAACGCGGTACCACAATATATCATAGTTGTTTTTGATTTGCATCACGCGGTCGCCCTCGCGGAAGATCGTTTCGCCGAAGACTTTTTCTTTTTTGTGCGGGGAGGGGGGATTGAGAGCGGCCTGCAGGCGGCGGCAGAGGGCGGTGGACCCGGTATCATAGAGACGCGTGGGGCAGAGCACCTGAATATCCATGGGCGGTATGCCCATGTTGTTGGGCAGGCGGGTGCTGCAGAGTTCGATGACGGTATCGGAAGCCCGCGCACTGTCTGTTCGGTTCAGGAGGAAGAAATCGCCGGTATTTTCACGAAGATTGGGGTGCTGTCCGTGGTTGATGGCGTGGGCACTGCGGATGATACGGCTTTCGGCGCCCTGACGGAAAATTTCGGTGAGGCGGACGGAAGCGACGATCCCGGAGCGCAGAATATCGCCGAGGACATAGCCGGGGCCGACGCTGGGCAGCTGGTCGGCGTCGCCGACGAGGATGAGCCGGGCGTTGGGCGGCAGGGCGGCGAGGAGGGCACGCATGAGGAAAATATCCACCATAGAGGCCTCGTCCAGGATCAGCGCCTGACATTCGAGGGGGTCATTTTCATCCCGGCGAAAGACGGGTTCATCTCCGTCGGCGGCATGGGAGGCGCCGAGGAGACGGTGAATGGTGGCGGCTTCGCGGCCGGTGAGTTCGGTCATGCGCCGGGCGGCGCGGCCGGTGGGCGCGGCAAGGAAGCACTCAAGGCCCATCCGGTCAAAAATGGACAGAAGGGCACGGACGATCGTGGTTTTACCGGTGCCGGGGCCGCCGGTGAGAACGAGGAGCTGCCGATCGGCGGCGAGACGCAGGGCCTCGCGCTGCAGGGGAGCATAGCGCAGCCCGTAGAGCCTTTCGAGGCGGTCGGCGGCCTCGTCGGGATCGACGGAACAGCGCAGACGGGTTTCGGCCATATCGCGCAGGCGTTCCGCGACGAAGCATTCGGCCTCATAGAGGCGGTCAAGATAACAGGCGTGCACACCGGCGACGCTGTCGCAGATCACTTCGCCGGAGTCGATGAGGATATCGAGACACTCCGCGGCGGCATCTTCCGTAACGCCGATGAGCTGGGCGGAAGCGGCGATAAGCTTGTCCTTGGGGAGAAAGCTGTGACCGTTGCGGAGGTTATACTGCATTTCAAAGATGACAGCGGCGGCGATACGTTCCGGGCTGTCGCCGTCAAAACCGAGATCGAGAGCAAGGGCGTCGGCCTCACTGAAGGCGGCGCCGATGCGGTCGGAGGAGAGCAGATAGGGATTCTGACGCAGGAGATTCATGGCGCCGTCACCATAGAGCTTATAGAGGCGCATGGCATATTCGGGACGAAGGCCGTGGCTGCAGAGGAACTCCATAAGGAGCCGCAGGCCGGCCTGTCTGCGGAAGGCTTCGGAGATCTCACGGGCTTTCCGCTCACCGATTCCGCGGATATCGCGGAGTTTTTCGGGGTGATCGGCGAGGATCTCGAGAGTATGGGAGCCGAAACGGGAAACGAGGAGAGAGGCGGTGGCAGGTCCGATACCCTTGATGGTGCGGGAGGCGAGGTAATCATAAATGGCCTTTTCACCGACGGGGAGACTGCGGCGGACGACCTGCGCATGAAACTGCAGGCCATGGGAGGGATGATGTTCCCAAGCGCCCTGCAGGGACAGCAGTTCGCCGGGAGAGGCGAAAGGAAGACAGCCGACCACGGTGACGGGATCCCCGTCATCGTTTTCAAGGCGCAGGACAGTATAGCCGTTTTCCTCATTTTGGAAGAGGACGGCCTGTACGGTGCCATTCAGGGATTTTTGAGTTTCGTCCATACTGTCACTCTTTCGTTGTTTCTGGCCAGAAGATTGGCGATGGTACGGGTTTCGGAGTCCATACCAAGGTCTTTGATAACGATATCGGCAGGGAGGACGCCGTCGGCGATGAGCCAAAGGAGGGCATCCACGGTGCGGTCGAGGTTGGGAGCGGCTCCGTCAACGCGCAGGACGACAGAAAGCCGGATATTTTTCCCCAGAGGAACGGGGGTAAGCAGCACATCGCGCAGCAGCCAGATAAAGGTAAAGACACAGGCGGCGATGCCGAGAGCCAGCAAAATTTTCCACATAAAACACAAGGCCTCCGATTCTCCGCCGGAAAGGCGGTCTTTTCGGAATATTCTATGCCCCGGAGGCGCATCGTGTCACAAAACAGGCGGATCGGATCAAGACATACTATTATACACGAAATCCCGACGCTCCGCAAGAGGATCACGAACCGTGAAGCCTTGTGAGGAATGCTGTGAGGAAGTAGAAAGATAAACGGGAAAATTGTGAGAAAATACAATTCCAATTTGGGGAACAAGGTGGTATAAAAAGAATAAGGGATGTATTTGCCGGGACTTGATGCGACGGCAGCCCGGGGCGGGATCGCCGCCTTTGTATGAGAGAAAGAAAGAATCCGCAGCGATTTGATGCTGCACGCTTTGAGAGGACGCCATGCAGAAGATGCTTCGCTCGACCAACTATAGCTTTATCGGCAGCTTTACCTTTTTTAAGGTAAGGCTATTTGCGTTTGGTTGAAGCGGAGGTCGAAGCGTCGGATGCGGCGTTGAGGCGAGAAAAAAGAGGCCCGCAGCCAAACGGTTGCGGGCCTCTTTGCATATCCGAAATAAACGGAGCGAAAACGAAAAACCGACAGGCCGGGAACAGAAAAGGACAAATGGAGGAATCGGACGATGGTTATCATTTTGAAAAAGGATCCGGAAAAAGAACAGCTGGCGAATCTGATCAACTGGCTGGAGTCGAAGGGACTTTCGGTACACCGGAATGACGGTGTCAGTCATCTGGTGCTGGGCCTGATAGGTGATACGTCGAAGATCGACATGGATCTGATCCAGGCGCTGGATATAGTGGACGGCGTAAAGCGGATCCAGGAACCTTATAAGAAGGCGAACCGCAAGTTTGCGTCGGAGGACACGGTGATCCGGGTCGGCAATACGCAGATCGGCGGCGGAACGCTGACGATCATGGCGGGGCCCTGCTCCGTTGAGAGTGAGGAACAGATCATCGCGGTGGCGCAGGCGGTGAAAGAAAGCGGCGCTACGATCCTCCGCGGCGGTGCGTTCAAGCCGCGCAGTTCGCCGTATTCTTTCCAGGGCTACGGAGCGGAAGCTCTGCGGCTTCTGAGTCTTGCGAAACAGGCCACGGGCCTTCCCATCGTTACAGAGCTGATGGAGCTGTCCCAGCTCGAGCTGTTCGATGATGTGGACATCATTCAGGTCGGCGCGCGGAACATGCAGAATTTCAATTTGCTGAAGGAACTGGGCCATCAGAAGAAGCCGGTGCTTCTGAAGCGCGGCATGTCGGCGACCTATGAAGAGCTGCTGATGAGTGCGGAATACATTATGAGCGGCGGCAACGAGAACATTATTCTGTGCGAACGGGGCATCCGGACATTTGAAACATATTCGCGCAATACGCTGGACATCACGGCGGTGCCGGCTCTTAAACATCTCAGCCACCTGCCGGTGATCGTGGACCCGAGCCACGGCACGGGCAAGGTCGCGCTGATCCCGTCGATGGCGATGGCGGCGGTGGCGGCCGGCGCTGACGGTCTGATGATCGAGGTACACAACGACCCGGCCAAGGCGCTGTGTGACGGCAGTCAGTCGATCAAGCCGGACCTGTTTGCCAGACTGGCGCCGCGCCTGCGTGCGCTGCACCAAGTGACGCACAGCGAGGAGGTCACGGAATGAGTGCCGTGGGGATCAGCCCGGGGCCGAGGGAAGTGATCCGCGTCAAGGTGGGCGAAGGCTATGACGTGCTGACCGGCCGCGGTCTGCTTGCGGAGAGCGGAACGCTTCTCCGGGAGCTTGTGGGAAAAGCGAAGGTCGCGGTCGTGACGGATTCGAATGTTGCACAGCTGTGGCTGGAGCCGCTCATGGTATCGCTCCGGATGGCAGGGATCTCTGTTTGCAGTCATGTGATCCCGGCTGGGGAAGAACACAAAACACTCGACACATTCGGGGAGATCGTGAGATTCTTCGCGGAAAACGGTCTGGACCGCGGCGACGTGGCCGTTGCACTGGGCGGCGGTGTGGTCGGAGACATGACGGGTTTCGCGGCAGGCTGCTATATGCGCGGTGTCCGATATGTGCAGATGCCGACGACGCTGCTAGCGGCGGTGGATTCGTCGGTAGGCGGAAAGACGGCGGTGGATCTGCCGACGGGGAAGAATCTGGTCGGCGTGTTTCATCAGCCTTCTATGGTGATATGCGACGCGGACTGTCTGCGGACGCTTCCGGAAGTGGAATGGAAAAACGGCATGGCGGAAGTGGTCAAAACCGCGGTACTCTCCGGCGGAGAACTGTTTGAGAAGCTGGAAAGCGGCGAGGAGACGGATCCCGTATGGATGATCACGCGCTGTGTACGGTATAAGAGCGGCGTTGTGGAACGGGACGAACGGGAACAGGGCGAGCGAAAGCTCCTCAATCTGGGCCACACGGCGGGACACGCCATCGAGTGCTGCAGCGGATATGAGATACCGCATGGGCTGGCCGTTTCCATGGGGCTTGCGATCATCACGCGCAGTGCGGCCCGTGCCGGACAATGCAGCGAAGATACGGCAAAGAGGATATTGAACACGCTGAAAGCCAGCGGACTTCCGCTGGATTGCGGATATACGGCGGCGGCGCTGGCCGAGGCTGCGCTGGCCGACAAGAAACGTCATGGGGACAGTATAACGCTGATCATCCCCGGGGAAATCGGCGGCTGTCGGCTGGAAAAGGTGCCGGCGGCAGAGCTGACAGCGATTTTTGCGAAGGGAACGGAGGCGTAGGTATGGACAGGAGGATAGAGCCGGGGATGCTGAGCGGCCGCATGGAGGCGATCGCCTCCAAGTCGGAGCTGCACCGGCTGATACTCTGTGCCGCGCTGGCGGATGCGCCGGTCACGCTGCTGTTCCGATCCGGGGCCAAGGACGTGGAAGCGACGCTGGACTGCGCATCGGCCCTTGGGGCGAAAATCGAGCGCCGCGGGGACGGTGTGTGCATCACGCCGATATCCTGCCGGGAAAAGAGCTTGGAGACTCCGGTGTTTTACTGCCGCGAGAGCGGCTCGACGCTTCGTTTTGTCCTGCCTCTTGCCGCAGCGTTGGGACGCGGCGGCAGATTTTATGGAGAAGGACGGCTTGCGGAGCGTCCTTTGGGAGAACTTGTAACGGCGCTGGAGCGCGGCGGCATAGAGTTTTCCTCGCCGAAACTGCCGTTTGAAATAACGGGCCGTCTGCGGCCCGGACGCTATACGCTCCCGGGGAACGTCAGTTCCCAGTATGTGACAGGACTTCTTCTGGCGCTGCCGCTGCTGGAGGGAGAAAGTGAGATCGGGCTGGAAACCGCGCTGGAGTCGGCTTCGTATGTGGATATCACGCTGGCGGTCCTGCGGAAATTCGGCGTGGATGTCCGGAGCACGCAGCAGGGCTATACGGTCCCGGCGCCGCAGTGTTTTCGTTCGCCGGGGACGCTCCGGGCGGACGGTGACTGGTCGAATGGAGCCTTTTTTCTGGCGGCGGGCGCTTTGGGCGGTGCGGGCGTCACGGTAACGGGCCTGAGTGAGAACTCCACACAGGGCGACCGGGTGATGCTCGAGCTGCTGCGGCGCTTTGGCGCTGCGGTGGAAAGCGATGAAACCGGCGGGATCACGGTCCGGGGCGGAACACTGCATGGGATCGAAGCCGATCTCAGCGACGCGCCCGATCTGCTGCCGGTGCTGGCGGTGCTGGCCGCCTGTGCGGAAGGGATGACCCGCTTCACGGGCGCTGCGCGCCTGCGGCTCAAGGAGAGTGACCGCCTTGTTTCCACGGCGGCATTGGTGAACGGTCTGGGAGGCTGTGCGGAGGAAACGACGGACGGGCTTCTGATCCGGGGCGGAAAGCTTCTGGGCGGAACGGTGTCGAGTTACCATGACCACAGGATCGCCATGGCGGCGGCCGTGGCGTCCGTGCGGTGCCTTGGGGATGTCTGCATCCGGGATGCCGGGGCGGTAGAGAAATCCTATCCGGGATTTTTTGAGGATTTCGCGAAAATGGGAGGAAAGAGTCATGTCGTCTGAATTCGGAAAAAGGCTTCATATAACGGTATTCGGACAGTCCCACGGTCGGGCGATCGGCATAACCGCCGAGGACCTGCCTGCCGGTGAGCCGGTGGATATGGAGGAACTGACGGCGTTTCTCGCCCGGCGGAGACCGGGACGAAATCCTCTTTCGACGGCACGGCGGGAGGACGATAAACCTGTTTTTCTGTCCGGACTGGAAAACGGCGTGCTCTGCGGTGCGCCGTTATGTGCGGTGATAAAAAACCGTGACGCGCACTCGGAGGATTATGCGCAGGCTGTGCGCATTCCGAGGCCGGGGCACGCGGATTTCACGGCATGGCAGAAATGGGGAACCGCCGTGGATCTGCGCGGTGGAGGGCATTTTTCCGGCCGGCTTACGGCTCCCCTCTGTATTGTGGGCGGTATTGCGCTGCAGATCCTGGCACGGCGCGGAGTGTACATCGGCTCGCACGTTCTGGAAATTGCCGGGGAGTGCGATGAGGCGTTTCCGCTGCATCCCGACAGGGAACTGTTTGCCCTCGCGGCGTCAAGGGATCTGCCGGTGCTGAACGCTGACGCAGGAGAACGGATGCGGGAGGCGATCCTCCGGGCGGCCGCGGAGGGAGATTCCGTGGGCGGGATCCTGGAATGCGCGGTGATCGGACTGAAAGCCGGCGTGGGCGGCCCGATGTTTGACGGCATAGAGGGGCGGCTTGCGCAGGCGATGTTCGGGATCCCGGCGGTCAAGGGCGTGGAATTCGGCGCAGGCTTTGCGGCAGCGAGAATGCGCGGCACGGAGAACAACGATCCCTTTGTACTGCGGGACGGAAAAGTAGAGACGGAAACGAACCACTGCGGAGGCATTCTGGGCGGACTGAGCACGGGCATGCCGGTGGTATTCCGCGCGGCGTTCAAGCCGACGCCCTCGATCGCAAAACCGCAGAGGAGCGTGGATCTTGATCATATGCAGGAGACGGTTTTAGAGATCAAAGGTCGGCACGATCCCT
>JAUMXS010000110.1 GCA_030528965.1 Eubacteriales bacterium | reverse complement strand
CCTACGGGCGATCAGCCTGAAGCTATCGAAAAGCTTGTTGAAGGCATAAACCGAGGCGATAAAGAACAGGTGTTGCTGGGTGTTACAGGTTCAGGTAAAACCTTTACCATGGCTAACATCATCGAAAAAGTAAACCGTCCCACGCTTGTTCTCGCTCACAACAAAACCCTCGCTGCACAACTTTGCTCGGAGTTTCGCGAGTTCTTCCCGGAGAATGCGGTGGAGTATTTTGTATCCTATTACGATTACTATCAGCCCGAGGCCTATATTCCGCATACGGATACCTTCATCGAGAAGGACAGTTCCATCAACGATGAGATCGAGCGCCTGCGCCACTCGGCGACTTCCAGCCTGTTTGAACGGCGGGATGTGCTGGTCGTGGCATCCGTGAGCTGCATTTATGGTCTGGGCGACCCGATCGATTACAAAAGCATGGTCATCTCGCTGCGTCCCGGTCAGCAGCGGGATCGGGATGAACTGCTGCGCCGTCTGATCGAGATCCGGTACGAGCGGAACGACATGGCCTTTGACCGCAATATGTTCCGTGTCCGGGGCGATACGGTGGAGATCTTTCCTGTCTATGCGCATGACTATGCCATCCGGGTCGAGTTTTTCGGGGATGAGATTGACCGTATATCGGAAATCAATCTGGTGACCGGTGCGCCGCGGCGAACCTTGAACCACGTAGCCATTTATCCTGCCAGCCATTACGTGACCACGCATGAGAAAATGGAGACGGCCATCCGGGAGATACGCCGGGAGTGCAAAGAGCGTGTGCGGTATTTTGAGGAACAGGGGAAACTTCTGGAAGCCCAGCGTATCGCACAGCGCACGGCCTATGATGTGGAGATGATGCAGGAGCTGGGGTATTGCTCGGGTATCGAGAACTATTCCCGTGTGATCTCGGCCCGTGCGCCGGGCAGTGCGCCGATGACGCTGCTGGATTATTTTCCGAAGGACTATATTCTTTTCGTGGACGAATCGCATGTTACACTGCCGCAGACACGGGCCATGTACCGGGGAGACCGTGCGCGTAAGGAGACGCTGGTGGAATACGGGTTTCGCCTGCCTTCGGCTTTTGATAACCGCCCGCTGAAATTTGAGGAATTTCAGTCGCGCATCAATCAGGCTGTCTATGTTTCCGCCACGCCGGGTGAGTATGAGCGCACCCGTTCGGCACAGATCGCCGAGCAGGTCATAAGACCTACCGGCTTACTTGATCCCGAGGTTTTTGTCCGGCCGGTGGAGGGACAGATCGACGATCTCATCGCGGAGATCCGCGCCTGCATCGAGCGCAAACAGCGCACGCTTGTTACCACACTCACGAAGAAAATGGCCGAGGATCTCACAGCGTATTTGACCGATGCGGGCATTCGCAGCCGATATATGCACCACGACATCGGGGCGATTGAGCGTATGGAGATCATTCGCGATTTGCGGATGGGAAGCTTTGATGTGCTGGTGGGGATCAACCTTCTGCGCGAGGGCCTGGACCTGCCGGAGGTGTCGCTGGTTGCGATTCTGGATGCGGATAAGGAAGGTTTTCTGCGTTCGGAGACTTCGCTCATCCAGACCATTGGGCGTGCGGCCCGCAGCGCGGAGGGCAGAGTTATTTTGTATGCTGATACGATCACGCCTTCCATGCGTGCGGCGATCGATGAGACGGAACGCCGCCGTAAAAAACAGCATGCCTATAATGAGGAACACGGCATCGTACCCAAGACTATTGTGAAGGGGATCCGCGGACTGATCGAGATCAGCGGACCGGCCTCGAAGCAGCGCGGTGACGGCTCCGTCCCCATGACGGAACGTGAGCGGAAACAGGAACTGGAACGGCTTGAACGGGAGATGAAAAAGGCCTCCCGTATGCTGGAATTCGAATATGCGGCGGTTCTGCGCGATCAGATCATCAAACTGCGTGGGGAGAAATGAGCCTGACGGCAGAGGAATACTGTTTTTCTGCGGCACTGCTGCCGCGGAGTATTTTGACGAAAACGGGAAGGTGAGCACATGAAGCTGATGGTTCTTGACGGAAACAGTCTGGTGAACCGTGCCTTTTATGGGGTGCGGATGCTTAACGCGCCGGACGGAACGCCGACCAATGCGATTTTCGGTTTTTTGAACATTCTCCAGCATCTGCTGGACGAAGAACAGCCGGAGGCTTTGTGCGTTACCTTTGATCTGCCGGGGCCGACCTTCCGGCATGAGAAATATGAAAAGTATAAGGGTCATCGCAAGGGCATGCCGGATGAGCTTGCGGCCCAGATGCCCATCCTTAAGGAACTGCTGGATGCCATGGGCATACATCGCTGTGAGATGGCGGGATATGAGGCGGATGACCTTATCGGGACCATATCCAAACAGTGCGCTGCCGTCGGGTGGGAATGCCGAATCGTCACCGGTGACCGTGACAGTTTCCAGCTGCTCGGGGAAAACGTCAGGATCTCTTTTATCAAGACCCGAATGGGGCATTCGGAGACTCTGCTTTATGATGAGGCGCGCTTTACGGAGGAATATGGGTTTCCTCCGCCGCGGCTGGTGGACCTCAAGGCCCTCATGGGCGACAGTTCCGATGATATTCCCGGCGTTCCCGGCGTGGGAGAAAAGACGGCGCTGGATCTGATGCGGCGTTTCGGAAGCCTGGACGCTGTATATCAGAATATTGACAGCGAAAACATACGGCCTGCCGTGCGGAAAAAGCTTGAGCTCGGCCGGGAGAGCGCACTGCTCTCCTATGAACTGGCAACCATCGATCGTGATGTTCCGCTGACGATTTGTCCGGAAGACGCGATCCGGGGCGAGGGTGATCGGGCTGCGCTGTATACGCTGCTGCGTCGGCTGGGTTTTGAGCGTTTTATTGAAAGATGGGGACTTTGCGCGGACGATTCCTGCAAGGTAGAGAATTGCCCGGGACTCCCGCGGGAAGAGATAGAAGATGTCGGGGACGCTGAGACACTGATCACGTTGCTGCGGAACAGGACGGAAGCGATAGCCGTGCTGCTGCCGGAGGGCGGCCTTGATGCGCTTGAGATCTGTGACGGGGCCGTTGTCCGGACGGTGCGGCGCGAGGCGGCAGGTTTGGTTTATGACCAGCTGCTGCAGGTGATCTTTTCTCCGGAAGTAAAAAAGATCTCTCACGATGTGAAGGATTTATGCGTCCGGCTGCTGGAAGCGGGGCTTTCGGCGGAGGGATTTGTGACCGACACGGCGCTGGCGGCATATTTGCTGGAAGCGACGGAGACGCGATATGAACTGCCTCGGCTCGCGGCGCATTATCTGAACCGTGAGGCGGACGGTGCGGAGGCGGCGTTTCTGCTCGCGCCCGTACTGGAGGAAAAACTCCGCCAGCAGGGTATGGAGAACCTGTACCGCGAGACGGAACTGCCGCTCTGCGTGATCCTGGCGGAGATGGAGCGAGCGGGCTTTCTGGTCGATCAGGAGGCGCTGCAGCTCTATGGCGCTATGCTCAACGAGGGCGTGTCCCGGCTGGAGGAGGAGATCTGGAGCCTCGCGGGGGAAAAATTCAACATCAATTCGCCGAAACAGCTTGGCGAAGTATTGTTTGAAAAACTGATGCTCCCGGCCGGGAAAAAGACCAAAACCGGATGGAGCACGAATGCCGATGTGCTGGAACGTCTGCGCGGGAAACATCCTATCGTGCAGGCGGTTCTGGATTACCGTCAGCTGGCCAAACTGCGTTCCACTTATGCGGAAGGGCTTTTAAAGGTCATTTCGCCGGAGAATGGGCGCATTCATACGCGGTTTCAGATGACGGTTACGGCGACGGGACGACTTTCGTCGGCGGAACCGAATCTGCAGAATATTCCGGTGCGCACGAAACTGGGCGCGGAACTGCGGCGGATGTTTGCCGCGGGACCGGGCATGGTACTCGTGGACGCGGATTACAGTCAGATCGAACTGCGCCTGCTGGCGCATATCGCGAACGATGAGACGATGCGGCAGGCCTTTCTCGATGGAGAGGATGTCCATCGGGTCACGGCCGCGCAGGTGTTTAATGTGCCGCTTGAGGAGGTCACGCCGCTGCAGCGGTCGCGGGCCAAGGCGGTGAATTTCGGGATCGTATACGGAATATCCGCC
>JAUMXS010000109.1 GCA_030528965.1 Eubacteriales bacterium | reverse complement strand
TTCTTAGAGTATTTACCGAATACTATTTATCTAAAGTTGAATCATATTAACCTTTTAACATCTGCAAATCTTAATATAAAAAAATGGAAAAGGTTCAAAAAGCGCAATATTTGCGAAATAATAGCAAGAGATAAAGGGCAAGGAAGGTTCGGTGAATACATTGACTTGTCACCATTGAAAGAATGACTCAGTTATCATATCAGGTGGTACACTTGATTTGTAAATCGGTTATACGCTTTGCGCCCCTTTATAAAAAGGTTCATACCCATTTGCAAGGGGGTGCAAAAAGCATAGGTGCGAACCTTTTATTAAAATTGCGGTCATTCTTCAAAAACTGACAAGTTTCGGCTTGTCAGTTTTTATTTTTACCTATTCACTTTTCGCTGTTCCCGGAAACTAAAGGTGTATTTAATAAAACTAGAGTTCTCCGCCAAGAGAAGACGGTATGGAAAGAAAGCCTTTTGGTATGGTGAACAAGATACTGTACGGAGGTATTTATATGGGTACAGCAATTGGGCCTGTTATTATAGGCATGATCCTTTCAATACTTGGCCTTTCCAATATGAAAGGCAATATTTCCTCTGTCCATTGGTATCATAGAAAAAGAGTAACAGAAGAAAACAGATTGCCGTTTGGACGAATGATCGGACTGGGAACTGTTATTTGCGGTTTTTCGCTTGTGATTTTTGGCTGCTTGTCTTTTGCGGCGGAGAAAACACAAATTGACATTTTTATAATTATCGGTTCTGTGATTCTTGTTGTTGGACTTGTGACAGGATTGGCTATGAGTTTGTATGCAATCATTAAATACAACAAAGGCGTATTCTGAAAAGCCTGTTTTCCTGTATCAACACGGAGGGCGAACAGAACCTTATAGCAGGTAACGACAATTGTGCCGCTGCGCCGGACTTTGAACCGATACACGGTACCGTATAGGCATCGGGGAACGGCCGGCCGATGCGGCCTGATATTGAGAAAACGCAAGCCTCTGACAGGGTTTGCGTTTTGGGGTCCGAGCTTTGTTTCCCCGCATTGTCCGAAAGCCCGGACTTTCGGACCGGGGCCCTGCGGTTGACATTGGGAGAAAATACTGATAAAATCTAAGAATTCCATAAGAAGCCGTCGGATTCGTGTGACGGCAGGGAGGTTTATACTATGAGAATTGCGGTTGCGGTAGACAGCTTGGCACCGGATGCGATGGTTGCCGATGTTTACGAAGAAAGCACGGCACTGTTCGTCGTGGAAACGGATGATAATACCATTGTTGAAGTGGTCGAAGGCCCCGATATGGAAGAATACCTTATGACCATGCTTCTGAAGGACTGCGAAGCGGTCGTTTGCACGCCCTGTATCGGGGAGGACGCGTTTGAGCCTATTGCCCGCGCCGGCCTTACCCGCTACAACGGAAGCGGTCTGCCTGCACTGGAAGCTGTGCAGCGCGCTCTGAAGAACGAACTGGATCTCATTTGCGATTTCGAGGGCGGTACGGGCTGCGAATCCGGTACCGGCAGCTGCTCCGAACACGACTTTGACGAATAATGCGGTTGTATTCTGTGCCGCCATAATGGCGGCACAGATTTTTTGAAGCCGGATCGGGACAAACAGTCGGGGAAATGACTGCTTTTGTGTGAAGGAATGCTGGGGATATGGTCATGGAGCTGGATTGCAAAAGTCTTTATATTAACGGAGTGAAACGCTGTGTTACCTTTGAACCGGGGAGAGATACTTTGGCCGGAGTTCTGCGCCGGCTTGGTCTCACCGGTACGAAGATCGGATGCGGCGTCGGCGTGTGCGGTGCCTGTTCCGTTCTTATGAACGGGGAGGTCGTCCGCGCTTGCTGCCTCCGGATCCGGGACGTGCCGGAAGATGCCGAGATCCTGACGATCGAAGGGATCGGAACGGCGGCGCAGCTGCATCCGCTGCAGCAGGCCTGGATCACCTATGACGGCGTTCAATGCGGCTTCTGCACCCCGGGATTCATAATCTCCGCTTATGCGCTTTTGAAGGCAAACGACAATCCGAACCGCCGGGAGGTCCGGCAGTGGTTTCATGAACATCATAATCTCTGCCGCTGTACGGGTTACAAGCCCATCGTCGATGCTGTGATGGCTGCTGCGGCGGTCATGCGCGGAGAAAAGAGCGTAGAGGCCATCAGCCGACGCATATCGCTGGACGGCACGGCGGAGGATACGGCTGTGACCTGTACCGGAGAACTGGCCCGTGTACTGGGACTCTGTGATTTCGGAAACGACGTCAGCCTGAAGATGCCCACCGGGACGCTGGAAACGGCCCCGGTCCAGCTGCATGAATATCGCCGGGCGCGTATTTTGGAGGCGGATCTGCGCGAAGCGGAAAAAATGCCCGGTGTTGTGAAAATCATAACGGCAAAGGACCTGTATGCCGTCGGCGGCAGTAATCGGATCCCCCGCCAGAGCGGAGAGGAACCCGGTTTTCCGCGCCCTGTTTTCACGGAGGGTGAGCTCCTCTGCCGCGGCGATGTGGCTGCCGTGATTTGCGCCGATACGCGTGCACATGCCCGTGCGGCTGCAGCGGCCGTGCATGAGCGGTTTCAGAGGCTGGATGATGAATGCGTAAGAGATGAACAGGTTTCCGATTCCCATAAACTCCGGAAACTGGTGAAAAATGAGGTGCCGGGGGAGACCCGCGTGCTTCTTGACGAGTCTGCTTATCTGGCCGAAGGGAGCTTTTCCGTCTCCCGGGAACCGGAACTGTCTATGGAGAGCGATGCCTTGCAGGCATACTATGACCCGGACGGGATGCTTGTGATCCGGTGCAAGGCCCGCACAGCGGTCGATTGCCGGAGCGAACTCGGTTCCTGCGTTGGTGTGCCGGGGGAGTCAATCCGTGTGATCGGACACCCCTTCCGCGCAAGTTTCGGAGGCTCGGCCTCTTTTTGGGATCTCGCCCTGATCGCGGCCTGTACGGTTGTGACCGGACATCCCTGCAATCTCACGATGACCTGTTCGGAACGGCGATACAGCGCCGGCAAGGGTGCTGTCTGCCGCTTTAACGCCCGCATGGGCTGCGATGAACAGGGGAAGATCACAGCATATGAGTACGAAGCCGCCTTCAATGCGGGCGCTTTCTCCGGGCCTTCCCATGTTCCGGCGGAGCGAATGTTTTATTTCAACGGATCGCCGTATTATATCCCCAATATGACGGCCCTTCTCCGCATGACAGATACGGAAAACGGCGGCGTAGTTGTGGCCGACCGGGATGCCGATGTGCTTTGGGCGGAGGCCTGTTCGGAACAGATGGTGGATATACTGGCGGAAAAGGCGGGGGTGGATCCCTTCGAGTTCCGTTACATGAATCTTGTCTGCGAGGGACAGACGGCGGCGGACGGAAAACCGTATCGGGAGTACCCGATGAAACGGATCTTCGATGCCATGCGTCCGCTGTATCGGGAGGCAAAAGACTGGGCGAAAAGCGGGGAAAAACCCGAAAAACGCCGCGGTGTCGGTGTGGCCTTCGGCAGCGTACCTGCCGAAACGGAAGACGGCGGTGAGGAGATCCTCTACGGCCTGTTTATGGCGGAGGTCGAGGTGGATCCCGAGACCGGGAAAACAAAGGTTCTGAAGTATATCACCGTGTGTGATGTGGGTCCTGTCGGCAGGAGATTGGCTTTGGAAGCCTCGGCCTACGGCGGCAATGCCCTTTGTATCGGCAGCGTGCTCGGCGGTGAGCGCGAGAAAAACGGAAAAGGTGCGGACTGCGGTATTCCGTCCGTGCTGGAAGTTCCCGATGATATGCAGATCTACAGTGTCTCTGCCGGACGGACATCCGGCCCGAAAGATCCGGATGACTGCGTGGGATTGTTCAGAAACGGAGGCGCTGTGAGCATTATTAACGCCATATACAACGCCTGCGGTGTGCGGCTTAGTTCCCTGTGCGCCGAACCGGAGATGCTCCGGAAAGAGCTCGAAAAGCTCTCTTAGAGAAACGAATGTCCGTGAACCATGGACTTTCGCGGCGGATGTGTATAACGAGACGGAGAAACTGTGCGGATCTGTCGGACGGGATATAACAAAAACTGATGAGTTTGGGGCCGGATAGCTTGCGAATTCCGGCCCCTTTGTTGTATAATATATTCTGGAACAGAAGGGATTTGTGCGCGCTTGTGTGTGAGCGCAGATA
>JAUMXS010000108.1 GCA_030528965.1 Eubacteriales bacterium | reverse complement strand
GTGGAAGCGGAGCTTCCCAATGTCCGGTTTCTCGATCTTGATGCGGTTCGTTTGGCTGAGATTTTTGCACCGGGTGAGATTTCCCGAATCTACATAAACTTCCCGGATCCCTGGCCGAAGTCCAAACAGTTCAAGCGCCGCCTTACAGCACCGTCGTTCCTGCGGATGTACGCTTCGCTTTTGCCGATGGGCGGTGAGATCCATTTCAAAACGGACAACCTTCCGCTTTTCGACTGGTCTGTTCTTCAGTTTGAGGAGAATCGCTGGAATCTTGTGGAACTTACACGTGACCTCCATGCAAACGGGCCTGTCGGTGTTATGACCGACTACGAGAGAAAGTTTTCTGAAGCCGGGGTACCCATTAAGCGTCTTGTTGCTGCGAGAGAGGAGAATACACCGTGCGAATGATCTCTTGGAATGTCAACGGTCTGCGTGCCTGTGTCAAAAAGGGCTTTGAAAAAATCTTCTATGACCTTGACGCCGATTTTTTCTGCCTTCAGGAAACCAAATTGCAGGCCGGACAGATCCAGCTTGATCTTCCGGGGTATTTTCAGTTCTGGAACTATGCGGAAAAGAAAGGTTATTCCGGAACGGCCATCTTCACACGGCATGAGCCGATGTCAGTCAGATACGGACTTGGCATTTCGGAACATGACACGGAAGGACGAGCCATAACCCTTGAATACCCGGATTTCTTTCTCGTGTGCGTCTATGTGCCGAACGCACAGGATGGTCTGCGCAGACTGGATTACCGCATGTCATGGGAGGATGCATTCCGTGACTATGTTGTCGGACTGGATGCTGTGAAGCCTGTATTTATCTGCGGAGATATGAATGTGGCGCATGAGGAGATCGACCTGAAGAATCCGGGTCCCAATCGTGGAAATGCCGGTTTTTCCGACGAGGAGAGAGGGAAAATGACCGAACTTCTTGCTGCCGGATTCACGGATACGTTCCGCCATCTTTACCCGGATCAGAAAGACGCTTACAGCTGGTGGAGTTTCCGGGCTGCCGCGCGTGAGCGGAATGTCGGCTGGCGTATCGATTATTTCCTCTGTTCCAACCGCGCTGCCGAAAAGATCGATAAAGCTTATATCTGTCCGGAGATATTCGGGTCGGATCATTGCCCTGTGGGCCTGGATATACTATGGTAAACATTGGCGGAGTGGAGATTCCCGGACGGCTTGCACTGGCTCCCATGGCGGGAGTTACCGATCTTGCTTTCCGGACGATATGTCGTGAGATGGGAGCGGCCCTTACCTGTACGGAGATGGTAAGCTCCCGTGCCCTGGTTTATCAGGACGGAAAAACGCATACGCTTCTGCATCTCGGACCTGATGAGAATCCGGCAGCAGCGCAGATCTTCGGCAGCGATCCGGAGATTATGGCGCAGGCCGCACATTTGGCTGTGGAACGTTCCGGCGCTGCTATCCTGGATATCAACATGGGATGCCCTGTCGGGAAAATTGCCCGTGGAGGCGACGGGAGCGCGCTGATGCGTGATCCTGAACGTGCCGATGCAATTATCCGGGCCTGTGTTGCCGCAGTGCCTGTTCCGGTGACTGTGAAGTTCCGGAAAGGGTGGGACGGCGGCAGTGTCAATGCTGTCGAGTTTGCCCGTATGTGCGAAGCCGCAGGAGCTTCGGCGGTTGCTGTGCATGGCCGAACAAAAGTGCAGATGTATGCCGGACGTGCCGACTGGGATATTATTCGTGAGGTCAAACGAGCCGTTTCGATCCCCGTTATTGCCAACGGGGATGTCTGGTCGGCGGAGGATGCCGCGCGGATCCTGCGGTATACCGGTGCGGATATGGCGATGATCGGCCGCGGTGCTTTTGGCGATCCCTGGCTCTTTCAACAGGCCAATGCCGCGATCAACGGGGAGGAAATACCGCCCCTTCCGCCTTTGGCGGAACGATTGGAGGTTGCCCTGCGGCAGATCGAGATCGCTGCTGCCGAAAAGGGCGAAAAGATCGCCTGTCTTGAGGCGCGGCGTCATCTGCCGTGGTATCTGCGCGGCGTTCCGCACGCCGGAGAATATAAGAGGTTGGCGGTCGGCTGTGCGAACCTGGCCGATGTCCGACGTGTGATTGGGGAGGCAAAACGGGACCTGCACGATGAACCGGATTCGGAAATGGGGTGAGGACCTGTGACACATGAAGAGGAACTTACCTGTATCCGTCAAGTGCTGAGCGGAGACCGCAATGCCTTTGAAAAGCTGGTCGATGATAACCAGACACGCGTGTACAACATCGCCCTGCGCATGCTGGGGAATGAAGACGATGCGCTGGATGCGGCACAGGAGACCTTCTTGCGGGCCTATGCTTCATTGCAGAGCTTCCGGGGCGAAAGCAGGTTTTCCACATGGATCTGCCGTTTGGCGTCCAATCAGTGTATCGACTATCTCCGGGCGCGGGGACGCCGCATCAATGTGGTTTCGTTGACCTCTGCAGATCCGGAAGAGGAAACCGGGTTTCAGGAAATTGAGATCCCGGACGAGCGGTTTTCACCGGGACATGTTTTGGAGAAAAAAGAGCTTCGGGAGGCTCTTTCACGCGGCCTGCAGGAATTGCCGGAAGAGTATCGGCGGATCCTTGTGCTGCGTGAACTGGGCGGCCTGAGTTATGAGGAGCTGGAAGCAGAGCTTCGGCTCGAAGCGGGAACTGTGAAATCCCGGCTTTCCCGCGCAAGGAAAAAACTCTGCGCTTTTTTGTGCGGAGAAGGGAACCTTTCCAATGCTTCACCGTCTAAAAAGACGAAAGGGGGCGTGGAGCGTGAATAATTGTACGGAATATATGGACCGGATCAGTGCGCTGATTGACGGCGAACTGCAGCCGGAAGAAGAGCAGGCGCTTCGCGTTCACATGTCGGCCTGTGATCATTGCCGCAGGTACTATGAAGTGCTGCGGGATATGTCCGAAACGATGGGAGAACTTGAAGAGCCTCCGGAGCAGCTGAAGCTTGGCGTGATGCAAAAATTGCCGCCTGCTGCCGTTCAGCCGAAAGTGCGGCGGATGACCCGTTATGGCTGGAAGCATTATACAGCTCTGGCCGCATGTCTGGCTGTTGTTCTCCTTGGCGGTACGAGCCTTGGAAACAGGATGGATGGAGCTAAAAACGAGGCAGCTTTTTCTTCACTGCCGTACGCGACATCGGCCGATACTGCCGAGAGTTCCTGCGAGGAAGAAACCGAGGGAACAAGGGGAATGACGGAAGCGGAAGAAGCAAAACCGGAAGCGGAAATGTATAACGGCATGTCGGATACGGACTATGCAGCCGGGACGCAGACATTCCCTGAGGAACCTGCGGCGGAAGGAAGCGAGTCGGCGTACTGTGCTTATCTCTCTGCCTGCCTTTTGAAGGAAGATGTTGTAACAGGAAAAATGTCGGAGCCGCAGGTCCTTGCTCTGCTGGAAAAGACTCTTTCGGACCCGGATGCCGCACAGGCAGATGTACCCGAACGGGAAGCGGATTGTGTTTTGCGGCTGGAGTCCGGTGATGATGCATACGGAGAAGCGTTCCTGCTTTGGATCGAAAACGGGACGATCTTGTGCCGCCTGCAGAACAGCGATGGGCCTTGCATGGTATTGCCAATTACGCCGGAGGAGTTTCTGCCGCTGTTTTCCTGAGGATTAGAAGACGATTATTTCGGAAATAATTGAAAAAGCTCAGTAAATAGGAGGAACATATGAAGGAAAAGGGGAAAGTCATTAGCACCAATATCTTGATTACCCTGGCGGTGGGACTGATATATTTTTATATCGAACTGCCTGCCATCAATCTGCATGACCCGGAGTTTTATATCTTTTTCCTGCTGCTGTTGGGCTTGTACTGTTTGCTGTCTGTTTCGAGACTGGGATTTCGTAACATGAGTACGTTTCGCGAAGTTCTGGACGGGGTCAAGCAGAGCTGCGCGATACCGGCGCTTATCTGCGCGGGGCTGGCGGTATTTTATCTTGGCGGCACTCTGATTTCCTCTCCGATCATTCGCGCGAGATCCTATCGTGATTTGCTGGTGGTGGATGACGGAGATTTTGCCGCAGAAGTCGATGAGATCTCCTATGACCAGATCCCGATGCTGGATGAGGATTCGGCGAAAAAACTCGGTGACCGCAAGCTGGGCGAACTGTCCGATATGGTAAGCCAGTTCGAGGTTGCGGACGATT
>JAUMXS010000107.1 GCA_030528965.1 Eubacteriales bacterium | reverse complement strand
TGTCAACGAAGCTCTGTGGGGCGTCAACTACGAAGGCATCTCCGGCCTCATCCAGTTCGATGAAAACGGCGACGCCATCGTCTCTACCGCCTATGTTAAGGGCGCCGACACTGAAAACGGCACTTGGGTCGATATCGGTGCTGTCACCATCGAAGGCTAAAATCCTACACTAACAACGGCGGGGGTCACCGGCCCCCGCCGTTTTCAACTACTGCTTATCGGTGAAAAATGTGCCGCCTCAAAAGGGCATGGTTTTCCCGTGTCCTTTTGAGGCGGCATCCAAGGGGATGACGTTAATGCTCGATTTTCTGCAAACCAACCTTCCATACATACTCTCCGGCATATCGGTCGGAGGTCAATACGCGCTGATCGCCATAGGCTATACCATGGTCTATGGTATTCTTCGTCTTATCAATTTTGCGCACGGTGATGTTTTTATGTGCGCAGGACTGTTTATGATCTACCTTTCCGCTTCCATGCCCATCGGTGTGGCTATCCCCCTTGTCCTGCTTCTGACGGTTCTGCTTGGCTTCTGCATTGAGCGTGTAGCTTATAAGCCTCTGCGTAATGCGCCGCGTATGTCTGTCATGATCAGTGCCATCGGCGTATCCTATCTTCTGCAGAATGCCGCTCTGTACTTCACCGGCGGTCTTGCCAAGGTGTACCCCAAGGCGAAGCTCGGATTCCTTTCCCAGCGAGTCTCCATCTGGGGTGCAGACACCACTATGGTCACCATAATCACCCCGTTCCTTACCATTCTTCTCGTTATCATGCTGACCTTCCTTATCAAGCGTACCAAAATCGGTATGGCCATGCGTGCTGTCTCCCGCGACTTTGAGACCAGCCGCCTCATGGGCATCCGTATCAACTCCGTTATCTCCGCGACTTTCGTAATCGGCTCCTTCCTCGCGGCGATCGGTTCTCTTCTCTACTTCACGAACTATGACTCCGTCGTTCCCACCTCCGGCGCCATGCCCGGTCTGAAATGCTTTGTCGCCGCCGTCTTCGGCGGGATCGGAAGTATCCCCGGTGCCGTGATCGGGGCTTTCATTATCGGCATCTGTGAGAATATCATCAAAGGCGGCGCCGATATCTTCGGATTTGGTACCAGCTGGACCACGTTCTCCGACGCCTTCACCTTCGGTCTGCTTATTATCATTCTTGTGGTTAAACCCACCGGTCTTTTCGGTGAGAAATCCACAGACAAGGTCTAGGGGGCGCTGTCATGAACAATCCCACACTTCAAAAGAAAGATAAAACCGCATCCTGGCTGATGTTCGGGTTTATAACGGCGATCTATGCCGCAGTAGTGTTCCTTGAGCTCACGATGAACGGCAACCATATCCTGTTCACCGTTCTGAAGAAAGGCGCCATCTACTCTCTGGTAGCTGTCAGCATGAACCTGCTCAACGGTTTCACCGGTCTCTTCTCTCTTGGACAAGCCGGCTTTATGCTGATCGGTGCCTATACCTACGCCGTACTCACCATGCCCGTCGAAGTCAAGCTTTCGGATTCGGTATATCGGTACTATGACTGTATCGTGACCTTCGACACCGGTCTCATCATTGCCTTGATCTGTGCCGGTCTCATGGCCGCTCTGTTTGCCGCTCTGATCGGTCTGCCTGTCCTGCGGCTCAAGAGTGACTATCTTGCCATTGCCACGCTCGGTTTTGCGGAAATCATCCGTGCCTTCTTCCAGTGGGGCGCCATGGGTCCCATTACAAACGGTGCCAATATGCTCCGCAACTACCTCGACCTTGGTGATATCAAGATCCCCTTTACCGATATCCCCTTCCCTCCCACCACTTTCGTCTTTATCGTGGCCGGTATCTGCATCGCCATTATCATTCTGCTCATCAATTCTTCCTACGGCCGCGCGTTCAAAGCCATCCGTGATGATGAGATCGCAGCGGAAGCCATGGGCATCAACCTCTTCCGTCATAAAGAAATGAGCTTTGTTATCAGCTCCTTCTTCGCCGGTGTGTCCGGTGCGCTGCTCGCTATGTACCAGTTCACCATCAATGCCCAGCAGTTTAAGAGTGCGCTCACCTATGAGATCCTGCTCATTGTCGTTATCGGCGGTATCGGCTCCATCTCCGGCAGTGTGATGGCCACATTCCTTTATGTTGCGGCATCCGAATGGTGGCTCCGCTTCCTTGATGACCCCGCTAACAACATTCTCGGTTTGACTATTCTGCGCTCCGGCTTCCGTAAACTGGTCTTCTCGATCGTCATCATGGTCATTGTTCTCTTCTTCTCCCGCGGACTCATGGGAGATCGGGAGATTTCTTTCAAGGGAATTGTAGACAAGATCCGAAAACGGAAAAACGTCAAGGCTGCAGCTCCGGCAGAAGGAGGTGAAGGTCATGAATGAACAAAAAGAAAACGTCCTGCGCATGGAAAATGTCACAATGCAGTTCGGCGGTGTTGTGGCGGTAAATGACCTTTCTCTTGAAGTCAACCGCGGCGAGATCGTAGCTCTCATCGGACCGAACGGTGCCGGCAAGACCACGGCCTTCAACTGCATCACAGGCGTATATCAGCCCACAAACGGAATTATCTCCTTCAACGGAAAAACCATTGCTGCCAATCACCCGCACGGACGTATGAAGAAGACGTATGCCGGTGAACACGCCGAAGAATATGCCGGTACGAAGATCGTCGCTCCCACGCCGGATTATATTACAAAGCTCGGCATTGCCCGTACTTTCCAGAACATCCGTCTCTGGAAGAGTATGACGGTTTTTGACAACGTTCTCACCGCCAAACACATGCGTGCTCATCACAATGTTTTTTCTGCGACCTTCCGTCTCAGTCACAACGAGGAAAAGCGCATCCGTGAAGAAACTGCCGCCCTGCTGGAGGAACAGGATCTTCTGCAGTATGCGGATGACCTCGCAACCAGTCTCCCCTACGGTCTGCAGCGCCGTCTGGAAATTGCCCGTGCGCTGGCCACTGAGCCGACTCTCCTGCTGCTGGACGAACCGGCTGCCGGTATGAATCCGCAGGAAACCAAGGAACTCGGTGAGTTTATTGTTCGTATCAAAGATAAATATCAGCTTACGATATTCATGATCGAACACCACATGGATCTGGTCATGCAATTCTCCGATCGTATCTATGTCATTGATTTCGGTAAACTCATCTGCGACGGCACGCCGGACGTCGTACAGGCTGATCCGCGCGTCATCAACGCATATCTGGGGGTGGGCTGATGAGCGATACAATCCTTTCCATCCGGGATCTCCGGGTCAACTATGGTGGTATTGAAGCAGTCAAAGGCATTTCCTTTGACGTGAAACAAGGTGATATCGTCACCCTGATCGGTGCAAACGGTGCAGGCAAAAGCTCTACTCTGCGCGCCATTGCGGGTCTTGTAAAACCCCAAAGCGGCAGCATCAGCTTTGAAGATAATGAGATCACCGGTCAGGATTCCACCAATATCGTCAAAAAAGGTATTACACTGGTTCCGGAAGGCCGCAAGATCTTTGCCGATCTGACCGTACTGGAAAATCTTCGTATCGGTGCATATCTGCGTCACGATGACATCTCCAAGGATCTTGAGTGGGTCTATGAGTTGTTCCCGCGTCTAAAGGAACGTTCCTGGCAGGCAGGCGGTACGCTCTCGGGCGGTGAGCAGCAGATGCTGGCCGTCGGTCGTGCGCTTATGAGTCGTCCGAAGCTGATGATGATGGACGAGCCTTCTCTGGGTCTCGCTCCGATCATTGTTCGGGATATTTTCTCTATCATCCGGGAAATCAACAAGCAGGGCGTCACCATTCTGCTCATTGAACAGAATGCCAACATGGCGCTGCAGACCGCCCATACGGGATATGTCATGGAAACCGGAAGAATCACGCTCTCCGGAAGCGGCGAAGAACTCCTCAACAATGAGGCAGTCAAGTCCGCCTATCTCGGTACCTGATCCATACAGGAGGATACAATGAAGGACATTTTCTGTCCGGCTGATATTTTGATACCGGCCGATGTTGATATGCAAAAATGGAGCGTCGTCGCCTGTGATCAGTTCACTTCAGAACCCGAATACTGGGAACAGGCAGTCTCTCTGACCGAAGGTGCCCCCTCTGCGCTTCGTCTCATGCTGCCGGAAGCCTGGCTTGAACGTCCGGAAAGCGAAAATGCTGGCGAGAGGATCGCCGCAGAGATGAGCCGTTATCTATCTGCCGGTCTTTTCCGTGAACTGAAGC
>JAUMXS010000106.1 GCA_030528965.1 Eubacteriales bacterium | reverse complement strand
AGCGGTACGCAGACGGTTGTCCAGTCCTTCGGAAGCATCGGGAATGTTTTCAAAGAGATGTTCGTCATAAGCCCGGAGCCGGGAAAGAATTGCGGTTTCCAGAGCGGGATTGGGCATCGGACCGCGGCCCATACGCATCTCACGCTGAAAGACGTCCACAGTCGGAGCGGGAATAAAGGCAGATACATCATGTCCTGTATGCAGAAGGCTGCGCAGTTCGGATGCGGAACGAAGAGAACCTTCGCCCTTTTGATCATGGCCGGCACCGGTGCGCACCACGGTCATCGGCATCATCGGAAGGCGCAGCTCGTAGAGAGCACGGAGATATTCCACTGCCAGAATGTTATTGGGCTTTTCCAGATGTTTGGCGAGTTCACCAAGTTCCGATTCGAGTGCGTGCTGTCTGGCTGCGGCATAGGAGATCCCTGTTTCCAGCTCCTTACGGATCTGTTCGTCCAGCCCGGGATTCATAATGGCGATCGCAAGTGCACTGAGAGGGTCGATCGATCCGGCTTCGCTTCCGAAACTGAGATAATCCACTACGCCTGTGGCGCCCAACAGACCGACTGCTCCCCGACAGAATCCCTCAGCGGAGGAAAGACACCAGGGAAGAGGAAGTTCCAGAACGAGAGAAGCGCCGCAGCGCACGGCGGCCTCTGCGCGTGCAAATTTGGAAAACATGGCCGGTTCACCGCGTTGGACATAATCTCCGGACATAACGCATAGTACGGCGGCATCCTCACCAATGATAGCCCGGCTTTCTTCTATGTGATGCAGGTGTCCGTTGTGAAAGGGATTGTATTCCCCGACAATTCCGATGACCTTCACCGATAAACCTCCTCTTTTTTGAAAAAAGGATATTCCTCTTGCAATTTCCGGAAAGAACAGTTAAAATAAATTCTATCTGTGCGCAGACTTTTCCTGAATATTGAAAATGCTCCGAAATCCGGAAATGCTGCTTTATTTCAGCAAAGTCTATTTTAATGCAAGAAGAAATATTTTACAATACGAAAGGAACGTCAACAATGAAAATTCTGGTCATCAACGCCGGCAGTTCTTCCCTGAAGTATCAGCTTTTTGACATGAATACCGAAGAGGTTCTGGCCAAGGGTCTCTGTGAGCGCATTGGTCTCGACGGTCACATCAAGCATTCTCCCATGGTCGAGGGTAAGTCCGTTTATGAGAAAGATTTGGCTATGCCCACTCATGCCGAGGCTATGCAGGCAGTTCTGGATCTGCTGGTTTCCGCGGATTACGGCGTTATTGCCGACGTTTCCGAGATTGACGCTGTCGGTCATCGTGTTCTCCACGGCGGCATGGAGTTCACCAAGTCTTGCGTGGTAGACGATGCCTGCATTGATGCCATCAAGCGCTGCATCCCGCTCGGACCTCTCCACAATCCCGCCAACCTGATGGGCATTCAGGCTTGCCAGGCTGTCATGAAGGATACTCCGCAGGTCGCTGTGTTCGATACCGCTTTCCATATGACCATGCCCCCGAAGGCTTACATGTATGCCATCCCCTATGAGTACTATGAGAACTATCAGATCCGTCGTTACGGCTTCCACGGCACTTCTCATCGTTACGTTTCCGCCCGTGCCATCGAGATGCTCGGCGGTAAGCCCGGCCTGAAGATCATCTGCTGCCATTTGGGCAACGGTTCTTCTCTGTCCGCCGTTGTTGACGGCAAGTGCGTGGATACCACCATGGGTCTGACCCCGCTGGCCGGTGTCCCGATGGGAACCCGTTCCGGTGATATCGATACCGCTGTCCTGCAGTTCATCATGAACAAGGAAGGCATTTCCGCCGACGAGATGCTCGATATCCTCAATAAGAAGTCCGGCGTTCTGGCTCTGTCCGGCGTTTCCTCTGACTTCCGTGATCTGGACGATGCCGCTGCTAAGGGCAATGAGCGTGCCCAGCTGGCTCTGGATAAGTTCATCTATGAAGTTCACAAGTACATCGGTGCTTACGCTGCTGCCATGGGCGGCGCCGATGCCATCGTATTTACTGCCGGTATCGGTGAGAACTCTGCCTCCCTGCGTGAAGCCATCGTCTCCGGTTTCGAGTACATGGGCGCGAAGATCGACAGCGAGAAGAACAATGTTCGCGGCAAGGAAGTTGACGTATCTGCGGATGATTCCAAGGTCCGTATCCTCGTCATCCCCACCAATGAGGAACTCATGATCGCCCGCGACACCAAGGCTCTGACCGAGTAATAATCCGGAACGGTTTCGTATTTCAAGCAAATTCAAGTAAAAATGGAGGATCGCTTTTGCGATCCTCCATTTTTTATTCAATCATTTTATGAGATATACAGTGATCAGCGGATCAGCGTGAAGTCGCCGATAATGGGCAGTTTCTCCATTGTACACTTGACAGCGGAGGATATGCCCTTGAACATGCAGAAGAGCCAGAAGAGTCGTCCGAGGAGACTGACGATCCATCCCAACAGGGGGATCAGACCGGAGAGAAGGCTGATGATCCAGGAAGCCAGAAACAGGCAGAGGCCCTGATTGCTGTGAAAACGTATAAAGGGGGAATGCTGCCGCATAAACAAGGGGATAAGGAAAAGCGGGCCGAGATAGCAGAGCATGGCAAGATATCGGTTCTCATAAGCGTCGTTGGGAACGGTATAGGTGGTTTTCTTGGGAGTGCTCTGTGAGAAATTGTTGGCAGCACGCCAGGCGGAATTGCTTGAGGATTTGCCGGTCTGAGTACGGGATTGAGTTCCGGCGGTATTGTTACGGGGCGGCTGATCCCAGGGATCCCGGTCTGCAGGCCGGTTCCAGGGTTCTTCCTGTTTGGCCGAAGCGGCATTGCTGCCTGTATAGGTCTGCTGTTGGGTGCTGCCGGAGGAAGATGAAGAAGTCTGTTTGTTTTTCTCTTCGCCGATACGGCAGCCGCAGGCGGGACAGACCGATTCTTCCATTGGAATATAAGCGCCGCATTCAGTACAGAAAGCCATAGGATAATTCTCCTTATTATACAGTATGTTATATTCCGCGATTCCGAAGACAGTACGGTTTATTTCGCACGGAGGTCATGGGAAAGCGGAATGAGGGAATCAATAATCAGTATCTCCGGAAACGTTCGGGTTTAGGACGATATCGTATACCGGAGACAAGTCCGGCGGCGGCAAACATGGCGAAGAGGGAAGAGCCGCCGTAACTGAAGTAGGGAAGTGTAATACCGATGACCGGAGTGATGCCGATGCACATGCCGGTATTGATGAAGGTCTGGAACAAAACGGTGGAAGCAACACCGAAGCAGACCAGCATGCCGGTGGTATTTTTGCACTTAATGCCGATATAGATACAGCGCAGGACGATCAGCATCAGAAGCACAATGATGAGGATGCAGGCGATCATACCCAATTCTTCGCCCGCGACGGCGAAAATGAAGTCGGTATGTTTTTGAGGGATTGCATCGGACTGGCTTTGCGGGCCCTGATACAGGCCGGTGCCGGTGAGCTGACCGGAGGCCAGCGCCAGTTTGGATTGTCTGGCCTGCCATGTGACGTCAAAACCGGAGGGGTCAACAGATTCCACATAGGGCGCCAGGATACGGTTTTTCTGGTCCTCCCGGAGGAAAAAGTTCCAGAGTATGGGGGAGACGGCGGCAACACCGGCAGCACCGATGAGGAACCAGAGAAGCCGGAGACCGGCGGCAAAAAGCATGACGACCGCAATAAAGAAGAAAACCAGCGCACTTCCAAGGTCATCGGAGATCATAACGATGAGGACGAAGAAGAAACCAAAATGAACAGCAACCTGAACGACCGAAAACGGGGATTGAAGATTGCGGAATTCACGAAGATAACTGACGTGACGCGCCATGAGAACAATGTAAATGATTTTTACGACTTCGGAGGGCTGGATACCGATACCGGCAAAGCGCAGCCAGCCTTTGTTGCCGGTATCGCCGGCCTCGCCGAAAGGAACGAGCAGGAGAAGCAGAAAAACGGCAAAGCCGAAGAGAAGGGGCCATTTATCTGCGAGAATATCGATATCGATTACAGTCAGGACGACAAACAGACCAAGACCGATGATAAAGGCACCGGTTTGCACGATCAAAAAACGGGCACTGTTGCCGTAGGAGGCTGTGGCACTGGAGATGAGCACCATTCCGAAAATGGTGCAGATACAGCAGAGTGCCAGAAGTACTATATCAGCCCGATGGAAAAAATCCTTGATATAGGGGATGTATTTTTTCATGGGGATCTCCTTGCATCTGGTGGGATACAGTGATCGTATTTATCACAACGATAAAAGCGGAAAAGTCTCGCGTTCGAATTCA
>JAUMXS010000105.1 GCA_030528965.1 Eubacteriales bacterium | reverse complement strand
GAAGGCGTCGTCGTCAAAGAAGCCGTCGTCGTCGGTATCGGCACTTTCCTCGCGACGATTGTGGACTTCATCCTTGTCGCTTTCATCGTGTTCCTCATCGTGAAGGCCTTTAACAAGGCGCGCGATATCGCCGAGAAGAAGAAACGCGAAGAGGAAGCCGCCAAAGCCGCTGCCGAGGCAGCCGCAAAGGCCGAAGAGCCCCCCAAGCCCACCACCGAGGAACTCCTCGCCGAGATCCTGGCCGAGCTTCGCAAGCAGAACGGCTGATTTTATCCATACTTAATCTGACTCTCAGCCCCGCCGGAATCCCCGGCGGGCCTGCGCCGGCGTGGCGGAACAGGCAGACGCAAGGGACTTAAAATCCCTCGACGGAAACGTCATGCGGGTTCGATCCCCGCCGCCGGCACCACGTTCCCACCCTGACTTTGATAGAGTCGGGGTGGGGATTTTTTCTGCTTATAGGGCAAAAGCACGGAATTTTCCGGCTTTTCATAAGAAAAGACCACCCTGGAGAAGTAATCTCCGGGGTAGTCGTTCTATTGTCTGAACGATTGCCTTGAGGGGCGTTCACCAAATAGGTGAGTCCGTTCAGCGAATACATTGTCTCCAGAAAAGCGTGATGCGACCTCGGTTCTTATTATGAGCGATAATTTGTGTTAACCGCATACTGATGATTGATTTTCACTCAAATCATTGCTAAAATAACTGTGAAGTGGGAGGGATTTTCTATGGTCAATATTATTAGTCTTAACCCGATTGTAGAAAATAATACGGATATTCAGCCTTGCCACGAAGCAGAGCTGGTTGAAATAGCAGATGGTATTTTGCTAGACACGCGGGCAAGCCTTGAAAACAAAACTGCAATGACCATGCCAATTGCCCAACTGGCAACTCTTGGCGCAGGCGTAGCATCCTTATTGCCTGCATTCAGAACGGTGACCCAGACAACCACCGTCGCTGCCGATGGACTATACCGCCTTGCAAATGCAGGTGTTGGAGATGTCCTCAAGGTAGCAAAGAACGGAAACTTCTGGGGTGCGTTCAAAACGGCAGATGGTGCATCGAAGTTCGCACAGCTTCAAGCTGCCGGAACAACAACAGCGACCTCTTCTGCGGTTATGCCCATTGATCCTGCCACACTGATGATGGCGGTGGCACTGTTTTCCATTGAGCAAAAGCTGGGGAGCATCGCAGAGATGCAGGAACAGATTCTCTCTTTCCTGGCAATCGAGCAAGAATCAGAAATCGAAGCGGACATCGAAACGCTGTCATCCATGATGACCAAGTATAAATTCAATTGGGATAACGAACACTTTATTGCTAGCAACCACAAGATGGTTCTGGATATCCAGCGCACGGCAAGAAAGCATCTGAATGCATATCAGAAGCAGGTTGCTGAAGCAATCAGCAGTAAAAAGCTATTTGTTTCCCAGTCTAAGGTAAATGAGGCTCTTGCGGACCTGCTGCGGAAATTCAAATACTATCGGCTGACCATGTATACCTTCTCGATGGCATCCTTCATCGAGATTATGCTCAGTGGTGATTTCAAAGAGGAAAATGTCCGCCTGGTCAAAGAAGAGATTGAAAAAAAGTCTGCCACCTACCGGGATTTATTTGGGGAGTGTTCCATTTTCCTTGAAAGGCTCGGTGATTCCTCTGTGGAAACCAATGTGCTGAAGGGACTCGGTGCCGCAAGCAAGGCTGTCGGCAAGTTCATCGATGGCATTCCCAAAATCAGAGAGGGACAGGTCGACGAGTTCTTGCAGGACAGCGGTGCTAAAATGCAGGATAATGCTGACCGTATGGAAAGAAAGGTCATCGAGGCTCTTGCGGAAATTAGCAATCCCGGCGTGTGGGTGTTTGTTGAGAAGCTGAATGATATAATTCAGATTTATGGCCGGACAACCGAGATTTGCTTTGACGATAAGCAAATCTATCTCATTGCCGGATAATTGTGCTGATGCACCCCAGCGGCAAATAATAGCATCAATTTCTTGTGGGGTGCATTCCCGGACCTAGTTTGCACCCCAGGGTAATGTTCAATGCACCCCATGCACCCCACCGAGGTGCATTCTATTAAAGTTAAACATTATTCCCAAATAAAAAGACAGCTTTCTTTTGAAAGCTGCCTTTTTATTTGGACTTCGTGCCGCTTTGCGGCACTTCGCCCCAAGGGTCATTTAACATGCTCGGGCGAAGTGAATTCGCCCTGCGCCAAGGTTTTGCTTTGCAAAACGCTTGTGACGCGCCACTCGGCGCGGCCAACGAAATAAATCCTTTCAGGATTTGTGAAATGCACTTCGTGCGTGAAATACGCCTGCGGCGCGGGCGCAGTTTCTGGAAGATTTTTACAGTTTCTGACAACCGATTTATATCCGGTCATACTATGCCCGGTCATACCGTGAACTCGCAGATACCCCTGAAAAACCCGCAAAATCGACGGTACATCAGCTCTGTTTATACCCCGTGAGAGGCCGGAATTCGCCCTGTGACAAGCCTTCGCGAAGTTTAAATTTTTTGTCTTCCATTTTTTCTCAAATCGTCATTGAAATTCAAAATTTCTTGTGATATAAGTAAATTGTAGGAGTGTTTCCTTTTGTTTCCGGACACTCTTTCGACTGTCGGAATTGCAGCCTGTCATGTATCATGTATGCTCTGCGTGTTCTGCGGGGAGCGCTGTCCCCGCTATGGTGAATGATATGAAAATTCTGATCACAACCGACCTCTACACCGTCACTTCCAACGGCGTCGTGACCTCCGTCAAGAACCTTTTTGACGAACTCAAAGCCAGAGGCCATGACGTGCGCATCCTGACCCTCTCCGAAAACAGCCGCAGCCATCGGGATCAGTCTGTTTATTTTATCCAATCCAAACCCTTCTATGTCTATCCCAATATTCGCAAGCCCCTGTCTTACGTAAATCTGCCCCTCGTCACGGAACTCATCGAGTGGAAGCCCGACATCATCCATTCCCAGTGCGAATTCTTCACCATGCAGTTCGCCATTCGCATCTCCCGGAAAACCGGTGCACCCATCGTACATACCTATCACACCATGTATGAAGAGTATTCCGGCTACCTCATCCCCTGGAAACGCCTCGGAAAATGGGTCGCCCGTACCTTTACCATGAAGCGGCTCGATCACGCCTCCCTCGTCATCGTTCCTACCCCCAAAATCGCCGAACTCCTCAGGGAATATGAACTCAATATCCCTCTCCGCATCATCCCTACCGGTATCTCTCTGGATCAGCATAAACAGCGGATCTCCCCCGAATTCCGCCTCGCCAAACGCCGTGAGCTCGGTATTCGTGACGATCAGACCGTTCTTCTAAACCTCGGCCGCCTCGGCTTGGAAAAGAATATCGACGAACTTCTTCGGTACTTCTCTCAGATGCTCAAAAAACGCCCCGATCTCGTCTTTCTCATCGTCGGCGACGGCCCGGCAAGAGACAGGCTCGATGCTCTGGTCAAAAAACTCGACCTCAGTGAGCACGTCATCTTTACCGGCTCGGTCCAGTACTACGAGGTCCACGAATATTACCAGCTGGGCGACCTGTTCGTCTGCGCTTCCACCAGTGAGACCCAGGGCCTTACCTTTATCGAAGCCGCCGCCAACGGCCTGCCCCTCCTTTGCCGGAAAGACCCCTGCCTCGATCCGATCATTCAGCAGGGCGTAAACGGCTTTCAGTACGAGACCCCCGACGAGTTCTATTCTTTTTCCGAGCAAATCCTCTCCGATGCCGAATGGCGCGCCCGGGCAGGAAAAGAAAGCGAAAAAATTGCCGCCGTTTTTGATAAACACTCTTTCGGCGAAGCCGCCGAAGCCGCTTATTCCTTCGTCCTTGAAAATTCAAAGGCCGATTTTTCCGCTCCCGATGAGCTCCCCTCCGGGAAGGGAAGCGGCTGATCCCTCCCGATGGGACCTTCCTTCTGCGCTCCTTTGTGCGCCGGTCATAAAACAGCAAAACAGACCCGTGAACGATCACGGGTCTGTTTTTTGGTATGTTCGGCGGCGTCTGAGGCTTCCCTTGTGTAAAGGGAACCTTGGGAGGCGGCGGGGAAGAGGCCGCGGCGGAGGGAACCTTGGGGCGGCGCGGCGGAGACAGAGGGGTGCGCCGGAGGGAGGCTTGGGGTGCTGAGAGACGGAGTAAGCACGGCGAGGGTCTTACAGGCTGTAATCTTTTGGTATGGTCATGTTTTACCCTCTCAGTCGGCTTCGCCGCCAGCTCTCCCAAAGGGAGAGCCAAGACCCTCTCAGTCGGCTGCGCTGACAGCCTCCGGCCCGGGTCGCAATCATAGATTGCTCCCGCTTTGGCTAAA
>JAUMXS010000015.1 GCA_030528965.1 Eubacteriales bacterium | reverse complement strand
CAGCAGTACCCGCAGTTCAAAGAGATCTCCGAGCGGCTGTATGAATTCCAAAAGCAGTTCCTCCAGACCTGGGGCGTAGGTACCGGCCTTGTGTCCCCCACCAGCGCCGACGAGTGGAGCAAACGCTGGGAATTCTATGTACCCCTGAACCGCGCCGTCAGCGAGGACAAGCGGGGTATCGGAGCCAGGAGAGGCTTTGCAAACCAGAACAGCACTATTAAGCGGGCGCGAGGCAGCGGTCTTGACGTAGTCCACCCGGTAGACAACATTGTCAACAACGTTGTTAAGATGGTAAATGCCGGTGTGCGCAACAACGTCATGCGCACGATCACCGACACGGCGGAGGCCCTGGGAGCCGACGCGGCATTCCTGGAAAAGGTACCCACGCCGATGGTGAAGCGCGGCTTTGACATGACCGGCGTAAAGGCGCAGCTGACGGACTGGTTCGACGAGAGCGATATGCAGACCGCCGACAAGTTCAAGGCTGCCGGGATTGTCAGCAACCTGGACGACATTCTGTACCAGTACGGCAGAGGTAAGGCCCACGGCGACGTGATTACCGTTCTGAAGAATGGCGATCAAGAGTTCTGGAAGATCAACGACCCGCTGCTGCTGTCCTCCGTTACCAACATGGCCCCCAAGAAAATGGAGGGTATTCTGGACGCTTATGCTATGGTGAGCCGCTTCATGACGGCGAACATCACCGGCAATAACATCATCTGGTCTATCTTCTCCAACTTCCCCCGCGACATGGGTACGTTCTTCACCTACTCCAAGGTACGCAACCCCGCAAAGGTGTTTGCCTCTATGGGCAGCGCCTATGTGAACAAGATCAAGGGTGACAACGCCGACCCACTCTACAAGGAATACCTGGCAATGGGCGGTGGCAAGACCAGCGCCTACACCGCAGACCGCGACCTGGCGAAAAAGGCCCGCAAGGCCCTTTCCGACAGAAAGTTCAGCGCCAACCCCCTGGACTGGATCGGTTTTGTCAGCGACACGGTGGAGCTGGGGCCGCGCTTTGCGACCTATAAGCTCATGCGGCAGGCGGGCATGGGGCCGCAGGAGGCGTTCTATGAAGCAATGGATATTACCGTGAACTTCCGGCGCGGCGGCGAGATCGCCCGCCAGATCAACAAGGTAGTTCCGTTCTTCAACGCCAGCGTGCAGGGCCTCGACAAGTTCCGCCGCTGGATCACCGCCACCGACGCGCCGGCGGAAACCCGCGCAAAGGTAGTCCGCGCCCGCACGATCTCCTATATCGCTGTGAGCGCTGCCCTGGCAGCCCTGTTCTATGGGCTGAACAACTGGGACGACGAGGCCGAGGAAGATTACGAGCAGCTTTCCAACTACACCAAGAACAGCTATTGGAATATTCCTCTGGGCGACGGAAAGTATTTCTCTATCCCCAAGCCCCGCGACCTGGGCGTGCTGACCTCTTTCTTTGAAACCTGCATGGAATACGGCATCGGCGAGAACGACCACGCTTTTGACGAGTTCTATTCCTACGCTGCGGATAACTGGCTGCCATCCGTCTTTTCCGACGTGGCCCAGGGCGACATTGCCGGAGCAATCGGCAGCCTGGGCATTGTGGGCGTAGGCTCCTACATGATGGCAAACCGGGACTTCCTGGGGCGGCCCATCGTTTCCAGCGGATTGCAGAACCTGGAGGCAAAAGACCAGTACAACGAGCGCACTTCCAAGATTGCGTACTGGGTAGGCCAGGCCTTTAATACCAGCCCGCAAATGGTGGATTACTTCTTCAACTCCGTTCTGGGCGGCTGGTGGAAATCTCAAAAGGCCCTGTTCCCGGTGGGCAAGGAGAATGTGGACTACACCCTGGGTGTGCAGAACAGCTACATCAAGGACAACCAGTATTCCACCGACCTGGTGAACTGGCTGTATAGCCAGGCGGAAGCCTCCCAGAAAGCGAAGAACAGCGACGGCGGCAACATGGAAAAGGCCATTACCTACAAGATGGACAGCAACATGACCACGTTCTACTCCCGCTACTACAAGCTGGCGAAGAACGCCGCCGAAACCACGGCCACCAGGGCAACCCGCCAGACCGTGCTGAACATGATCCTGGAATACCAGAAAGCCGCCGACAGCGGCGAGCTGACGGCGGCGCAGAGGGCGGTGTATTCCGTGTGCGAGCGCCAGGGCAGCACAGAAAACCTCCCCAGCGTCATGCAAAGCACCATTAAGGACGGCAAGGAAGTTTCTCACACCCTGTCCGACGTGCAGTACGTGGAATACCAGACCGACTATCTGCGGCTGTACTGGAACTACGTGGAAGCCAACCTGAACACCCGCGACACGCTGGCGCAGCAGGCTGCCGTGCTGAAAGCTGCAAAGGACGTGGCGAAGGAGGAGGCCACCAACCGCGTCCTCGCCCGGATCGGCGCGACCCAGACGGACTACTTCGCAGAGTTTGAGGGCGTGAGCAACGATACCGTTATCTCCTACAAGGCCCAGCGTGACCTTGCAAACGATGACGGGAGCCTGAAGCAGGACGAGGTTATCGGCATCCTGGAAGCCATGATTGCCAACGAAAACCTAACCTACGAGGAGGCTTATATCTTGTTCCACTCCGAGTACGACAGCGACAAGAACAACCCCTGGAAGAAACACAAGCCCTAAAACAAAGACCGGCAGGCGCGAGCCTGCCGGTTTTCTTAATGCAGCAAAATATAATCGTTGTCTTTCAACCATTCCAAAAAAGTGTCGTTCTCTACGAGCTGCTCATACCATTCGTGATCTTCCTGCCCGTTGCCGTTGAACAGATCGCGCTCTGCACCGTAAAATCCCTGGGTGTACCCTTTGTCGTAACCGGTGCTATGTCCCAGCCAAAGAGCAACCCCGATTAAAACCACTGCAAGAATGAGCAGCAAATCCCCTTTTTTCACGCTATCACTCTCCATTCAGCCAATCGGTGCCGCCATACGCCCCCGGCCCGTATATTTCGTCTATCTTCTCTGCACGCTCCTGGGCCTTTTCATGCAAGAATTCACTGGCGATTCGCTCCTGCTCTTGTGCCTGCTGCTGCGGCTCCGGCTCTTGTGCGGGCCGTGTATGTATGTAAGCATACATACTTACGCACACCACCAGGGCCAACGCCAGCACGACGGCCACCACGACGGGCGTATGGGATCTCTTTGCAACACCCACGACCTCGCCGGTGGAGGTATCGACTACAATATGGCGCGGGATTGCCGCTTGCTTCTTTTTCATAAAAACCCTCCTATTTGTGGCTTTATGGGGTGAAACCGCCGGGCGGCCTCTGATATGCTTTGTAAGAAAGGCAGGTGATACCAATGGAGTGGAATATCGTTGTTGGGATCGTGTGTACCGTTCTGGGCGCGACGCTTTCCTACGTCGCGTTTTCACGAAACAAAACCAAGGACGACAAGAACGAGGGGCAGCAAACCGGCGTTGTCCTGACGGAATTAGGCTATATCAAGGGCGGCATTGACGACCTGAAAGCCGAAAACCGGGAGCAGCGCAAGGTGAATACCGAAGTGTATTCCCGTCTGTCTGCCGTTGAGAGCAGCGCAAAGCAGGCCCACCACCGCATTGATCGCCTGGAAACAGATGGCGGCCATGAGCATTGATAGGAGGCGACGGCGTGAAGAAAGTTACACACTTCCTGTTCGTCACCACGCAGCTGGCAGCGCTGGCCTGGGTGTCGATCTCCTATCTGATCGCCCTTTATGCCACCGTTCGCCTGGGCCAGGTGTTCCCCGTAGTGGAGCTGTCCGAGCAGGCCATTGAAACCATTTTGGGCGTAAGCATCCTGAAAGTGGTGGGCAACATCTTTGAGCATAACGACAGCGTAGTATTCGGCACCAGCAATGGGCCGGAGAAGAAACAAAAGAGAGATTATTGAGGAGGTATCACGCTATGAACGAAAACTTTTCCAAGCGGCTGGCAGCCCTGATCTCCGTTAAGAGCCTTGTTACCATCGCCCTGACAGCGATTTTCGCCGTGCTTTGCCTGCGCGGCGATATTACCGGCCAGGACTTCATGACCATCTTCCTGATCGTTGTGTCGTTCTACTTCGGTACCCAGACGCAGAAGATCAGCGACGCGGTAGGCAAAAAGGAGGAGTAACCTATGGGCATCGTGACCGAGTATTTCACCCGGAACCCCTGCTACAAAAAGGGCCAGACGATCCAGGTTAAGGGCCTTATGCTGCATAGTATCGGCTGCCCGCAGCCGAACCCCCGCGTTTTCGTAAATCTCTGGAACAAGGAGAGCTACAACAACGCCTGCGTCCACGGCTTCATCGGCGAGAACGAAACCATTATTGCTCTGCCCTGCATGGAGCAGCCCGGCAAGGCTATGCGCGGCTGGCACGGCGGCGGCAAGAGCAACAACACGCACCTGGGCTTTGAAATGTGCGAGCCGTCCTGTATCAAGTACACCGGCGGTGCAAACTTCACCTGTTCCGACCGCACGGCAGCTGTAGCCTATGTGGAAAAGGTGACGGCCAACGCCGTGGAGCTGTTCGCGCAGCTCTGCGCTTTCCACAACCTTAACCCCAAAGTGGATATTATCAGCCACGCGGAGGGCCACGCCCTGGGTATCGCCAGCAATCACGGCGACCCGGATCACCTGTGGGCGCAGCTGGATATGGACTACAACATGGACACGTTCAGAGCCGATGTTGCGGCACGCATGAAAGGAGGCAACGGCGAAGTGACCCAGGAACAGTTTGATAAGCTCATGGCCGACTGGCTTGCACGCCAGGCACAGGAGGAGCCTGCGGACTGGAGCGAAGCAGAACGCAAGTGGGCCGAGGAAAACGGCATCATCTACGGCGACGGCTCCGGCAGAAAGATGTATAAGGCTTTCGCCACCCGCGAGCACATGATCGTGTTCCTCTGCCGCCTGGCCGAGAAGCTGGGCCTTGTTAAGTAACCACCGGGAGGGGCGGGCGCTGCCTGCCTCTCCTTTTTTGCCGCTTTATTTCGGCTTTAATCATCTTTTTTATAAGAATACCACCACTTCCGTGGTATCGTCAACGTGGAATATGTGAAAGATGATTAAAAGGCGGTGAGGCTATGAGGATATACACCCCGGACGGCAGGTGCAACCTGTCCGGCGAGCGGGTACGGGAAGCCAGGCTCCGGCTGGGCCTGTCCCAGGACGCACTGGCAGTTAAGCTGCAGCTGCTGGGCCTCCAGATCGGGCAGATGGCCGTGAGCAGAATAGAAACCGGCAAGCGCCTGGTGCCGGACTTCGAGCTGCCGATCCTGGCGGAGGCTCTGGGCGTATCCACCGGCTGGCTGCTTGGTAAAGAATAATCCCCCAACGATATGTTGGGGGATTTCGTGTTTTTTGCCCACAATACCTGCCGGATTGACGGAGGGGCAAAATGTTATGTAAAATTTAATCACCAAAAGCATAAAAAGGAGGGGGCATTATGCCGCGTTTGACCTGGAATGATAAGCTCACAATAGAGAAGATGCTCAAACAGGGCTATAAGGCCCCGGCTATCGCCCGGAAGCTGGGTGTGCATCATAGCACGATCTACGACGAGATCAAGCGCGGCGCTGTGGAGATCCTGGACAGCGAGCTGCGGCCTGTCACCGTTTACGCCCCGGAAATGAGCGAGGCCAAGCGCGAGGAGGGCCGGAAGAACAGGGAGAAGCCCTTGAAGATCGGCCACGATCACGCCCTGGCTGAATGGCTGGTGGATATGATCGGCACCAAGGGCTATTCTCCCTCTGCTGCCTGCGCTCTGTTGGGCAAGACCCCGGAAACCACATTCTCCGTCACCCTCACCCGGCAGACGGTGTATAAGTACATCGACGAGGGCTACCTGTGGCCGCTGACCAACAAGCAGCTGCGGTACAAGGGCAGCAAGAAGCGCACCTACAAAAAGGTGAAGCGGGCCTCCAGGGCCAGCCGTGGCGACAGCATAGAGCGCCGCCCGGAGCATATCAACAACCGGGAGGAGCCGGGACATTGGGAAATGGACTGTGTGGAGGGCAAGAAAGGCAGCAAGCGCACGCTGCTTGTTATGACCGAGCGCGTCACCCGCCAGGAGATCGCTATCCCCATGCGGGACCAGACCGCCGCCAGCGTCGTTGACGCGCTGGACCGATTGGAGCGCAAGTACGGCGTGCGCCGGTTTAAGCAGGTGTTCCAGAGCATCACCGTGGACAACGGCCACGAGTTCATGGACTGCACCGGCATGGAACGCAGCGTCACCGGCAGAGGCAGCCGCACCCACATGTACTACTGCCACCCCCGGTACCCAGGCGAGCGCGGCAGCAACGAGAAACAAAACCAGATGATACGATGGTTTTTCCCCAAAGGTACCGACTTCCGCAAGGTATCTGCCCGCAGCATACAGAAAGCAATAGACTGGATCAACAACTACCCGCGCCGTATATTGGACTGGCACTCCTCCGCAGAACTGTTTGACGTGTTCCTGGCAGCTTGCGCGTAGTGCTTCACGGGAAACATAAAAAATTTTTCTGATTTATTCGGGTTTACTACTTGACATTTGCACGGATACAAAAACTTGCCTTTTCCTTCCTCCGCAGCCGGATTTTGTTCCTTGCTGCCGGTCCGCGGATACGATACACTGACACAGGGGTGATGCTGCTTGCTTCGAAAACTTCTTCATAGACTGGATGTCATGTGTGACGCCGCTTTTCAGGCCATTTTGGGTACGCTGCGATTAAGCTGCGCCATGGAGCTATGTTCTTTGGCGCTTATCATACATAGCGGGCCCTTTACTTCCCAGAATTACGCGCTTTATCGTACCGCCATGGAACTGGCCAATTCACCGGTCGGACTCCTCATTCTGGCATCCTTCGCCAGCGTTATTCTGGAGGAAAAGTCGCTCGGTTAAGGCTTTGAATTCCTCTTTTGTCAGGATCGTACTAAGTACCTCCGGAAGCACATTGGGAGACAAACGTTCCGGAAGATCCAATGTCCGCAGGAGCAACGACCTGCGCGATGCCGCCTCGGCCCGTCCGGAAAGTCCGGCAAAATACAAATCGGTCTTTGTGATTTTCTCCCGCTCTTCCCCGGTCTCTTCGTTCTCGAACGTAGCTCCGGCGTTCCGAAGTGCCCGGAACAGGATTTCCGGAGTCATGCCCTCTACGCCCAGTTTCCCCTCACGGGAAGGAGCGGTTTTTCTCCGTTCGCGTCCGTACAGATCCGGAATATAGGCATGCTTTACCCCAATTCGCGGAAGGATACTTTTCAAATGGCCCCGGATGAGAAATCCGGCTCCGTCAGGATCCGTCAACAGGATCAATCCCCGTGCCTCGGCCATACACCGCAGCAACTGCTGTTTCTCCGTATCGCGGAAAATCCCAAATCCGTTTGTCTCCAGCACTGTCGCATCCACGACCTGCAGGAGCGTGTTTTTATCGTATTTTCCTTCCACCACGATCACCTCGCGGATACGGGGACGTTGTCTCATCATGCCGCTCCTCCCACTGCGAGGCGCAGAAGCAATTCTTTCAAAAGCTCTTCGTCATCCTGCGAGGAGCTTTTCATTCTGTAATCCATTTCCGCACAAAGCGCCACCGCGTCCGCAAGCTGTTCCGTTGTGAAACGCCGCGCACTGTCCATCAGTTTCTTTGCTATAAAATCAAAACGCAGCGCACAGACTTCCTTCACAAACTCTGCGCCGAGTTTCTGTTCCTGAGCCAGCCTTGCCGCATACAGGCGACGCATCTGGCCGCCCAAAACAGCCAGTATGGCTATCGGGCTTTCTTTTGTGGAAAGCAGTTCGGCCATGCGAAGTACAGCTCCCTCGATATCCCGGCGGGACAGGCAGTCACACATCTCGAACACATCGGCCTCCGGAATACGATGCGCCACCGCTTCAATATCTTTCACCGTAATATATTCCCCGGAAGAATATGCGGCGATCTTCTCGATCTCCGGGATCAGACGGTTCATCAAGTCTCCCGACAGGAATATGAGCCTCTCGGCCTCCACACGACCGATACGTTTCCCCAGTCCGGAAAAGCGTCGGGCGATCCAGGGGAGCAGTTTATCCTGCGGCTGCGTCGTGAATTCCACTGCACGTCCGATTTTTTTGCAATGCTTCACCAGTGCCAGCCGTCCGTCCGGCGCCTGCCCGGTGGGCAGAGTGATCACCAGTGTGCACCATTCGGGAATGTTGGACAGGAGCGTCATCATGCGCTGAGCCGTATCCGCACGGCACTGTCCCGGATCGAAATCCCGCAGCTCCACAAACACACGCCCGCCGGAGAAAGGAAGCGCATCCAATGCGTCTGAGAGCATGTCCAAATCCAACTGACGGCCATCCAGACGCTTCGCGTCGAACTCTTCCCAGCCTTCCTCCAGACAAGCCGCACGCAGTTCTGCCACGAAGGTATCCCGCAGATAGTCCTCTTCGCCCCAGAACAGATATAAAGGCCCCGGCCCTTTTTCCTTCAGCTCACGCTGCAGGACTTTGTAGTCCAGTGCGTCCGTCTGACTGCGTGCCATCGCTTTTTTCCTCCAATCTGATCCTGATATTCCCCAGCAAGTCCGTGCGCAGGACTTCCGCATCATATGCTTCCAATCTGGCCAGCGTTTCCTCCGTCGGATGACCGTAGGGATTCCAGCCGACTGATATCACCGCCAGTTCCGGGCGGGCAGCCTCCAGCAGATGTTCCCCCGTGGAGTATTTGGACCCATGATGCCCCACAAGCAGAATCTCCATGTTGGGAAAACCGGCATCCGCAAGAAACTGTCTCTCCCTCTCTGTGCCCACATCACCCATAAACAGAATGTCCGCTCCGGCTGCGCTGCCCCAAATAACCATGCCCAAATCGTTGTCTTTTCTGCCCGGGCCAGACACATATGCGCGCATCACAATATCGTCGAAACGCATCTCGGTGTCCTCCGAGAGAAACACCAGTTCCGTACCATGTTCTTCTGCCGCCATCCGAATCGATGGCAGATTCTCTTCATCACAAGCCTCCGCATACGGAAGAAATATGCGCGTGACCCTCACCTGACTGAGAAGCCGCTGTACACCGTTGACATGGTCGTCATCCAAATGCGTCAGCATCAGTGCATCGACACGCAGAATGCAGCGGCCCAGCAGATACTGCGCAGCCACGTCGCCCGCATAGTTGTCGGCGTATTGCCCACCGCAGTCCACCATGACAACGGCAGACCCGTCCCGAAGCAAAGAGCAGGCCCCCTGCCCGACATTGAGTACCTCAAGTGTAGGCCCTGTACGATCATTCGTCCAGCGCGTAAAAAGGATCGCTGCACAAAGGCAAAAGATCGCCAAAGCGGCCGGTCCTGAAGGGCGATAACCAAGTTCCCGGTCGCGCTGGACCCATGTAACGACGATCAACGCATAGACGAACCCAAGCCACAGGACAAAAATTGCGTTTGAAGTATATACTGCGGCATACGGGATCGAAGCCAGCGAACAAACAATGCCCCGCAGAAGTCTCACGCCCCAGCTCAGGCACCAGACCGGAACAGCTGCGATCATCGCCGACACGAAGCTCAGCAGCACGGCAAACCAACCGCCGGTAAAGAGCAGGGACACAAGCCACAGGCACAACAGATTGGTCAGCGGAGATATGATTGAAACGATCCCGAAGTACAGGGCAGCAAGCGGCATAGTCAATGCCAATACCCCGAGCGTGGTGGCCGCGGTTCCTATGATCGAAGCCGCGATGCGCCGAATCAGGCGCCGTTCTTTTGCAGCATATGTATCGACCCGCGCGAAAGCCGCAGTATAGATTCGCGGTGAGAACAGGGCAATTCCTGCCATCGATGCAAAGGAGAGCTGCAGGCCCACATTGCCTGCAGACGAGGGATTGAAAAGCAGGATGACCGACAGAATCAGCATCAGCGAGGTCAGCGTGTCCTCATCCCTTTTCAGCATGGGCGCAATCAATACACAGAGATTCATAAATGCCGCACGAATCACCGAGGGAGAACCGCCGGTCATCGGAACAAAGAGCGCCAGCAATGCGATGATAAGAAACATCTTCTGCCGATAGTTCGGAATCAGGAACTTCACCACGCCCACGATAAAAGAAATATGCATTCCGGAGACTGCCACGACGTGCAGCAGTCCGGCCCTTCCCATGGCATAATGCAGGTCGTAATCCTGATAGAGTTCCGATTTATCGCCGATCAGCAATGCACGCATGAAGCCTGCGGCATCTGCCGGAAACAGCTCCGTCGTTTTCTCACGAACCGCCTGTGCCAGTTTAGCCGGCAGATATATGAAAGACCATTTCCAGCGGCCCGTTACCTCAGGCGCGGTGTCATCCAGCATCGTGCAGCGCAGAAACACTCCGCGGGAGGTATACTGCATCGTCTCTGTCCCATAACGCAGAGAAGCCGACCGCACCTGCACGTTTACGTCGAATTCATCTCCGGGTACAAGCTCCGGAAGACATCCTTCGTAATCAGAAAGCTGTGCCCGTACTGCAGGCCCTCCGTCGGGCAGTTCCATGCGGATATACACGGAGGCATACCCGTCGTCATAGCGGCGTGGATAATCGAGCGCCCGGGCCCGGACATTCAATTCCTGCCCCACGGCACTCTCCGCCGGTTCGACCGTCAGCTTCATATGGCAGAAGCACCACAGCATTCCTGCTGCAGCACCAAAAGCAAACAAAAGCGCCCGGGTTCGCAGATTCCCCTGCGGCAAAGCCCGAAATGCCGCTCCAAAACATAAAAATGCCGCACCGCACCAAAGCATCCAGCCGGCAGGCAGCAGATAAACAGCAAAAAACAAACTCCCGGAAAAGCCCAGGCAAGCCGTGGCCAGCTTTCTTACGCCGGGGCGGAAGCCCTCTGCTTCATTCGACATGTTGACACATTCTCTCAGCCTTGTGATGGTCCCTTTATATTCTCAATCCCGGAAAGACAGCCCCCCCGGTATTCGAAAACCTCTTCGACAAACGGAACGCCGCTTCTGCAAGCGGCGATCCCTTTTCCCTATATTTTATTTTATTGTATATGCTCACTCCGCTCTTTGTCAAGAGACGCTCTGAATTTTTACACAAAAGAACGCCTGCAATACCGAAAATGTTCTATTGGAAAACGGTGTTTATTCAAATGTTTTTGGTTGCAGAGGGGCTTAATATGTGATAAACTGTATAAGTTCGCGGATTTTTGCGAACAGACAAATGTGCAGCCATTAGCTGTGCATAATAACCGCCCCGGCAAGCGCCACGCAGATGCCAGCATGCTTTCCTACGACATCCGTACTGACAAACTCTGCCGGACAGTTTAAGGAGATGTTTCAGTTATGTACAAGTTGGCTCAGCGCCTGCATATTCATTATGCATGGATCAACCTTGTTGCACTCTGCCTCATGATGGCCGGTACCATCGGCCTGTTCGTCAACTGCAACGGCGTACTCTTCAACGCCATCCTCAAGGATCTCGGCTTCAAATCCGGTGACCTGTCCATTTTCTACTCCGTACGGCAAATCACCGCCGCGTTCACAGTTCTGGTCACCGTAAAACTGTACCTGAAGGGCTGGGGTCACAAGCTGGTCGCCGGTCTCGCCGCTCTCCTCGCTGTCAGCGTCGGTGCCTACTCCCTCTGCAATCAGGTATGGCATTGGTACATTCTTGGCTTCTTCGTCGGTATCGGCCAGAGCAGCTTCCATGCTATTGTTCCTCTGGTCATCAACCGCTGGTTCCATAAGAACAACGGCTTCGCCATCGGCCTTGCCATGGCCGCCTCCGGTGTCGGCGGCATGCTCGCCAACCCGCTCATCTCCAAGCTGATCCTGGCCATCGGCTGGCGTGCTACCAGTCTTTGTGTCATGGCTGCCGGTCTCCTGATCGTCGTCCCCTCTTCTCTCTTCATCCTGAAGGATGACCCCGATGTCATGGGCATCATCCCCTACGGCTCTGATGACAAAGAAAAGGCCGTCGCTTCCAGCACCAACACCACCACGAAGAAGTCCACCGAAACCATTTCCATCCCCAAGTACTTCTTCTTCCTCTGCATGTTCTACGCCGTCTGCGGCGGCAGCTCCATGGGTCACACCAATCAGGTCGCCCTGTTCACCCAGTCCCTTGGTTATGACCTCACCATCAGCGGTTATATGACGAGTTTCATGATGGCCGGCAACCTGATCGGTAAAGTCGTCGTCGGTATGCTTGCCGACCGTCTGGGCGTTTTCAAGGCCATGTATATCTCTCTGGTCGTCGTGTTCTGCTGCTTCGTCTGTTTCCTCACGTTTACGGACTTCCTCCCCGGCCTTCTGCTCGGCTCTGCCTGCCTGGGCGTCGCCTATGCCGTCTACAGCATGCCCTCTCTCCTCTGCCTCAAGGTCTTCGGCCCCGAAAAGTACAAGCATGTTTTGGCTAAGGTCTCTGCTGCGTATGCTATGTCCAACGCCATCTTCAGTACCTCTATCGGTTTCCTGTATGACTTCTTTAACAGCTTCGCTCCGTCCTTCGTGATCTGTGGTATCTTCACTGCCGGACAGTTCGCGCTTGTCTTACTCATCGCTCTGCGGCTGAAAAAGCTCCATAGCCAGGTTCCTGTTGAGGCCTGAAGTACTTATCAATCCTGACAATAAAACCAGAGGCGATCGGTCAATCCGATCGCCTCTGGTTTTATATTTGATTTATGTCCGCATCACACGCGCGGCATACAGATTATCCGGTACAGGATCGTGGCCACCTGCGCACGCGTCGCCTCAGATGACGGTCCAAACAAATCACTGCTCATACCGCTCATCAAGCCCTTTGCATAACACCAGGCCACTGCTTCCCGCGCCCAGGACGATATCCCGTCGGCATCTTTAAATGATGAAAGAAGCTCCTGCTCGTCTATCTCCCCTGATGCGCCAAGATAGCGCCAGAGCATTACGGCCATCTGTTCGCGGGTCAGGTTTTCCATGGGCCGGAACTCGTTGTTTTCAAAACCGCTAACAATTCCCGCCTGCGCCGCCCAGTTGACCGCCTCATAATACCAGGACGACGGATCGGACACATCCGTGAATCCGGCCGGCTCTGTCTGCGGATTCCCTTCAAGCCGCCAGAGCACCGTCACCAGCATAGCACGGCTCATGGAAAGCTCCGGGGCAAATTCGGTATCCGACACACCGCTGAAAAGTCCCAGCTCCGTACAGAATCGGATGCTCTCCCGAGCCCAATGTCCCGCGATATCCGTAAAGACATCTTCATCTGTCGGCTCTTCCGGTTCTTCATTCTCATCGGGGCTCTCCGGGACCTCCGAATCCATACTGCTCAGCATAGTCAGCAATTCGACCGGGCGGATCACTCCCCAGCCATAGCCGGTGTCATACCCCGGAGCCCCGTGATCCTGCGAAGTAAGTCTCAGAAGTTCCTTGAACTCTGCCGCATCGAGATCCGGATCGATCGACCGGGCCAGCGCGGCCAGAGCAGTCACATGCGGAGCCGAAAATGAGGTCCCACTGCCATATTTGTACCCGTTGATCTCATCATATGTAATGCTGATGATATTCTCGCCCGGTGCCGTCACAAACACGCTGTTGTTTCGCTCGGAATAATCGCTGAGTTTTCCGCTCCGTCCCACCGAGCCCACACCGATCACATTATCATAAGCAGCAGGATACATGAGCGCGGCTCCGCCTTCGTTCCCGACTGCGGAAATCACGATCGCTCCGGAGTTCACCGCATAGGAAATGGCCTCACGTACAGATCTGAGATCCTCCTCCATGCCAAGGCTGAGATTGATCACGTCACTGTGATATTCATCTACTGCGGCATAAATCGCGCGGAGTACAAAACGGATATCCGTTTCCTCCATCCATGAAAAACACTTGATCGGCGCTATGGTCACACCGTCCGCCAATCCGGCGATTCCCTTTCCGTTATTATGCCCGGAGGCAATGATCCCTGCCACAAAACTTCCGTGTCCGTTACTGTCTGTTACGTTCCGGCTCTTATCCATCGCATTATATCCGGGCAGAATGTTAACATCCTCAAATTCTTCGTGATCCACATTCAAACCGGAGTCCACGATCGCTACTGTGACACCCGAGCCGGTCAGTCCCCTCTCCCATACAGCCTCCATGCCCAGAGAAAGAATATTCCATTGCTCTGAATAATACGTATCATTTGTCTCGCCGCATAATGTCACTGTGCAGCTTTCTTCGACGTATTCGACAAGCCCCACCGCCTCTAGGGTCTCAATAAGCGCACGATCCGAAATCCAATACAGACTGTGCTCTTCACTGATGACATGGATCCCCGAAAGCTCTTCCACCGGCTCCCGGAGTTTTACGATACAGCTCGTTTCCTCCGCACCGAAGACGATCTGACCCGGCATCAGGCTAAGCAGAAGTCCCCATATGATCACACAGCAGATATGCCTGCAGACTCTCTTCATCATAATCACCCGCATTTCTCCGATTTCCTGCTTTTTCGACACCGGTTTTATTAGTATATCAAGTCCGCCTTAGAGTTTCAAGCAGTAATAAGCATTTCGGAGATTTACATAATATTATTATCGTAAATTATCACAGCCTGCTGGTGCAGCATATGCTGTCTTGAGACCATCTCCGCCGCGGCGAAGATCGGTCACATTACGCACAGGAGGAAGAATATTGGAGAACAACAATAAGCACGACTGCGGCGGAAAGAACGGGGCGCTGCCGTCCTGCGCTCCGCTTGCGCTGGCTTATGTGCCGATGCAGCAGAGCAGTCTGCCCCAGTATGAGCCCGCCAAGGGCATCATGCGCGGGACGCTCTTCCCGGGACTTGACCTTCCGCTTTTTAACATCGTAAACACCGGTGAATTGGCCAACACCCCGCTGGGTGAGTTGATGGCCCTCGATTTTGCCTCCCATGAGCTTCGGCTGTATCTGGATACACATGCAGATGATACCGAGGCCTTTTCCATGCTGCAGGAGCTTCTCAAGCTGGCCAAGGAAGCACACCGCCGGTATACCAAACTCTGTGGTCCTGTGAAGCCCTGCGATCTTCTCGAGGCCCAGAGCTTTACCTGGCTGAAAAATCCCTGGCCCTGGGACTATCCGGAAAAACAGGAGGGCTGAGATATGTTTATATATGAAAAAAAACTGCAATTCCCCATTCGGATCCGGAACACCAACCCCGCTCTGGCGAAGTTTATTATCAGCCAGTACGGCGGACCGGACGGCGAACTCGGTGCTTCCCTGCGTTACCTGAGTCAGCGTTATTCCATGCCCACCCCGGAACTCAAAGGACTTTTGACCGATATAGGTACCGACGCATCATTTATGTTCCTGAGCGGCATGGCTTTTCCCGACGAAACAGCACGAAAGGTCCAGATAAAAGAGAGGTCCTGCAAACGGACATCGATTCGTCCGTCGGGATGAATAACAGCCGCGTCCAGCAGCTGCCGATAAAACATATCCTCCTCTTCCGGACCGGACAGGACCTCCCGCACCGCTTCAGCCATTCTCTCTTTTCTTTCCTGTGCCCGGCAGCTTTCCGAACTGCCCTGAGATGAATGGATCGCAAAGAGTTTTTCCCCACATTTTGACCGCGCCGCCCGGAATTCCTCGCCGCTTATGTCCCCGGACAGGTAGAGTTCCAATAATCCCTCTCTTCTGGCTTCCAGTATCCGACGCTGCTTTTCCGTTTCCGGATCCGTTCCCGTCACCGATTGGATCAGCTGTAATACGCACTCCGCCGTTTTCTCTCGGTCAAACGAAAGCTTATCGATGATCTGCCGCAGGATCTTTACGATGTCATCGCTGCGGATCCCCGGCCCTATGCATCCGACAAACCGTCCGGCTATGTCGATATGAGGTTGTCCGTGTGCAGCCGCCTCACGGCATCGCCAGCCCTCATACCGACTCCCGTCCGCTCTGGTTTTAAACCGGGCAGCATAGTTTGCGCCGCAGGCCCCGCAGCGCAGTTTCCCGGAAAAAGGATGACGGTCGGAGTATTTTCCGCTCCCCTTTCGGATTTTTGCTCTTGCATCCAGCTTCCGGCTTGCCGCTTCGAATAATTCCCGGGGAACGATCGGCTCATGGTGGTCCCGGAGAATAACAAACTCCTCCTCTCCCCGGTTATACTTCTTCTCGTGCGACAGGAAATCCGGTGTATATGTCTTTTTCTGCACCAGATCACCGCAGTATTTTTCGTTGCGGAGGATTCGCAGAATAACAGTATTCTGCCACTCCCCGCCCCGACGCACAGGCGGAACGCCCTCCTCCTGCAGTTCCCGGGCGATGACATGTGTTCCTTTTCCTTCTTCCACGAATTTTCGGAAGATACGCTGTACGACCTGCGCACCTTCCTCATTGATATACAGTTTCCCGGCGCGCACATCATAGCCCAGCATATCCCGGCCGAACACGACTCCTTTTTCCATCTGACGTTTCTGACCCCATTTCACCCGCTCGGAGGTTTTTCGACTCTCCTCCTGCGCGATGGAAGCCAGGATTGCCAAGCGGAGTTCTGCGTCGCCGTCCAGCGTATGGATGCCGTCATTCATGAACAGCACCCCGACACCGTATTTTTTCAGTTCCCGGGTATAATGAATGCTGTCCAGCGTATTTCTGGCAAAACGGGAAATCTCCTTGGTGAGGATAAGATCAAACTCACCCCTTTGTGCACAGGCGATCATGCGGTTAAATTCCCGGCGCTTTTTCGTTGTTGTCCCGGAAAGCCCCTCATCAGCAAACACCTCATACAGTTCCCAGTCCGCGTTATTCTCAATGTATTGCCGAAAAAACCTTTGCTGACTCTCGAACGAGTTGGCCTGATCCTCTCTGTCTGTGGAAACCCGGCAGTACACCGCCACTTTTTTTCTCCCGGTCTGCTTTTCTCTGCCCCGATTCATGCTTTCATACCAGTCTGTCGACATAGGACTCCCTTTCCTTCTTCGGCGGCTTTTACATAATAAAAACGCCCGGCTATCGCCCGGCTTTACTTTCTCTGTTTTCGGGTGTATTCCTCTGTTAGTGCCGCCTCACAGCGTGATCGCTCTGAGGCAGTAAGCATTCCCCTCGCCTCCAAAGAAAAGAGAACTGCTCTCTGCACATTTCTCAGAAGCGCCGTGTATTCCTTCTCATTCAGGTCCGGGACTGTCTCCCCGGTATAAATCCATTCTCTTTTACTCAGCGCAGCAGCACCTCCCTTTACTAATAGGTATGAGCGTTTCCATAGCCCTATGCCGCCGGCTTGCCGTTCACTTTTCATTCAGCCTAACAAATACAATAATCCCCTGATGCGAGATCTTTCTCGACCGGCATCAGGGGATCGGGATATTTTTACAGGGTAAACCCTTTTCTCTTTGCTACCGTTAGCAGGTATCGTTTCCTGTATTTCAGATGCACATACCTCATGACCCGGTTGTAACAGACCGGGTTTCCTACACCGCCGAGCACCCCCACCACGGGAAGTCCCTGCACAAACTTTGCCAACAACATATCAACGGCAAACGCAGTTCCTGTTTTTTCAATCTGTT
>JAUMXS010000104.1 GCA_030528965.1 Eubacteriales bacterium | reverse complement strand
AAGGTATCAATCATGAGGTGAATGAATATGAAGCGAATAATCAGTATTTTATTGACTGCCGTATGTCTTTTCTCCCTTTCGGCTTTTGCCTTTACCCTGCCCGAGGGCATGGAGCAGGATCTGGACGATATGGGCGTGCTTGCGGCGGACACCATTCAAAACGGCTGCAAGGGTCTTCCGATTACTTGGTTTTTGGAGGAAGTGGAGGGAACGCCCGACAGCATTGTGTATGAGGTTTATCTGGATGGAGTGCGCGTGCATACCTCCGAGCCTGTGAGCGAACTTTCCTTTATATATACCCCCGAAAAGGGCGGTACATACGCGGTCAATGCAATTCTTTCCTACGGTGAGTCCGAGGTTATCATTGCATCGGATGAAATCGAGGCTGCGTCCAAATTGTATCTTGGACTTTTTGAGCAGGACAGAAATGAAAGCGCGCTTGAACCTATCGAGTGGCGCGTTCTGGATGTGAAGGACGGAAAAGCGCTCATCCTCTCCGAATATGCCCTTCGTCCCGGCGCGTATTTCAATCCAGACTGGATCAAATTCAAATACACGTGGTGGGAGAGATCCTATATCGGCGACGTCGGCAAAAACAACAAGCCCGGAAAGGGCGACACCCCCGTCTATTACTTCGAGCCCGACCACATCCTGCTGGACGACGGAAGCTACGGCTCGGAGGCCGATCTTTATTACACCCACGCCCGCTTCTGGTTAAACGGCGAGTTCTACGAAACCGCTTTCACCGATGAGGAGCGCGCGAGAATCGCCCTCACCCTCAACGAAAACAAGGATAACCCCGATTCCAAAATCGACGGCGGCCCCGACACCGAGGACTATGTGTTCTTTTTGAGCTATGACGAGTTCAATGCCTATTTCAAAACCCGCGAAGACGCCCGCTGTCAGCCCACCCCCGCGTGCAAGGCCGCGCATAAGCAGATGAATGAAAACTACAACTGCTACTGGTGGCTGAGAAGCCCCGGTGAATACCGCTGCAACGCCATGTACATCCATCCCAACGGAAAACTGAGCACCTACGGCTCCGACGTCGGCCACGATTCTCTGGGCTATCGCCCGGCGATGTGGATTACCATCGGCGGCTGAAGCGCAGAGGTATATTCGGAATAGGAAAGGCGGATATGCATATGAAACGACATAATAAGCGCTTTTGCCGCGCGGCCGCTTTTGCGATTGCGCTTCTGGCCGCGATGATGCTCTTTGCCTGTTCGTCGGCTGAAACGGCCTCCGATTCCTGCGGAGCAAACGCCCGCTGGATTCTGGACGACAATGGAACGCTTACGATCTACGGAACCGGAAGCATGGCAAATTACGCCAATGAGCAGGCTCCGTGGTATGCGTCGCGCGCTTCCATCCGTTCGGTCGTGATCGAGCACGGCATTACTTCCATCGGAAACGGCAGCTTTTACGGCCTTGGCAGCTTGACGAGCGTTCGCATTCCCAACAGCGTGACCGTCATCGGCGATTATGCGTTCTGCGAGTGCGCTTCCCTTGCGAAGGTTGCGATTCCGGATGTGGTTTCCGTGATCGGAGAATGCGCTTTTTATAACTGCAGCAGCTTAAAAAGCATGGTGCCTACCGAGATTCACACGCACGCCGTCATCGAAGCGGTCGCGCCCACGTGCACCGAAAGCGGTCTGACGGAGGGCCTTCGCTGCTCTGTCTGCGGCGAGGTACTGGTTCAGCAAAGACCTGCGCCTGCTTTGGGACATACGGAAGTGATCAGCGAGGCGGTTGCACCCACCTGCACCCAGCCCGGCCTGACCGAAGGCAGAACCTGCTCCGTCTGCGGCGAGGTTCTGGCTGTACAGGAGGAAGTTCCCGCTGCGGGACACACGGAACAGGCTCTTGAGGCCAAGGCGGCCACTTGCACCGAACCCGGCCTGACCGAGGGCATTGTCTGCGCTGTCTGCAATGAAGTTCTGACCGTACAGCAGGAAATTCCCGCCACGGGTCACACGGAACAGGCTCTTGAAGCCAAAGCGGCCACCTGCACCGAGCCCGGCCTGACCGAAGGCGCTGTCTGCACGGTCTGCGGCGAAACGGTAACTGCACAGCAGGAAATTCCCGCACTTGGTCATACGGAGGAAAAGCTTCCTGCCAGAGACGTGACCTGCACGCTGGACGGCCTTTCGGAGGGCGTGAAGTGCTCCGTCTGCGGTGAAATCCTCGTCGCGCAGGAAGTTACCCCCGCGCCCGGTCACACAGTGGTGATTCAGCCCGCGGTAGAGCCCACCGAAACGGAGGACGGCCTGACCGAGGGCAGCAGCTGCTCTGTGTGCGGCGAAGTCCTTGTTAAGCAGGAAATCATTCCAGCGCTGACGCACACGATCGTGATTGATCCCGCCGTCAGCCCCACCTGCACCGAGATCGGCCTCACGGAAGGCAGCCGCTGCTCGGTTTGCGGCAAGATCTATGTGCCGCAGGAAACCGTTCCCGCGCTCGGCCACACCGAAGAAGCCATTGAAGGCAAGCCTGCCACCTGCACCGAACCCGGCCTGACCGAAGGCACGAAGTGCTCCGTCTGCGGCGAGGTTCTGACCGCACAGACGGAAATTCCCGCAGAGGGACATGACGAGGGCGAATGGATCACCGTGACCGAGGCGACCGATGAGGCCGAGGGCCTTAAGGAAAGACGCTGCACCAAGTGCGCATATGTGCTTGAATCGGAAATCATCCCCGCTGCCGGACAAACCGAGCCGGAATTCGTTATTGACGATGCGGGCGTAATCATGAAGTACAACGGCACGCAGGCGGATGTTCGGATTCCCGCTGAGATTGACGGAATCAAAGTTACGGGCATCGGAAGCGAAGCGTTCGCCGACTGCGAGACCCTTACGAGCGTTTCGATCCCGGAAGGCGTGACGAGTATTGGAAACGATACTTTCTGTGACTGTAAAAACCTGAAAAGCGTCACGCTGCCCGATAGCCTTACGAGCATTGGATGGGGCGTATTTTACAACTGCCACAGCCTCACGAGTATAAAAATTCCGAAGAGTGTGACGGTCATCGGATGCTACGCCTTTAGAGACTGCACAAGCCTTGTAAGCGTAACCCTGCCCGAAACCATGGAGCTCCTGGACTACGGCGCATTCTACAACTGCGAAAGCCTCAAAAGCCTGACGCTTCCGAAGAACCTGACGAAAATCGGCTTTGGCACCTTCTTCAACTGCCAGAGCCTTGCAAACATCACGATCCCGCAGGGCGTGACGGAAATCGGAAAGAGCGCCTTCGAATGCTGCACAAGCTTTACAAGCATCACGATCCCGCAGGGCGTGACGAGCATTGGAAAGTATGCCTTTGCCGGCTGCTCCGGCCTTACGAGCATCACGCTGCCGGACGGCCTTACGAGCATCGAAGAGAAGGGCTTCTATAACTGCACAAGCCTTCCGGCCGTAACGATCCCCGAAAACGTGGAAAACGTCGGAGGAGAGGCGTTTGCCGAGTGCCCGAAGCTTGTAAAGATCGTAATGCCGGGCGACAACCCGCCCGCATTCCTGGATCCGAATCCGTTTACCGCAGACGCGCCGGTGATCTACTGCTATAAAAATTCCGCAGTTGACGAATGGGCGGCGGCAAAGGGATATCAGCGCGAATATCTCGATCAGGAATGCACGCACGACGAGGGTGAATGGATCGTCGTGACCGAGGCGACCGAGGAGGCCGAGGGGCTTAAGGAAAGACGCTGCACCAAGTGCGCATATGTGCTTGAAACGGCAGTCATTCCGAAAATCGAAGCCGAAACCCGTGTTCCCGGCGATGTGAACGGCGACAGTGTGATCGACGGACGAGATCTTCTGAGGCTTGCAAGATACCTCGGCGGTCATAGCGTGGATATTGACGAAGCATCGGCTTCCGTTAACGGGGACGACGTTGTCGACGGACGCGACCTTTTAAGACTCGCCAGATACCTCGGCGGGCATGATGTAGAACTTAAGTAATGCGATAAAAATGAACAGGGCAGAGGGGCGGTTCCGATGGATTGAGTCGGGATCGCCCCTTGAATATTAAAAATATATCGGCAGACGAAACAAGATTATTAAATGCCGTAAAGGAATTGAAAAAAAGAATCATGTTTGCTTGCGCTTTTTATCAGTATATGGTACAATACGATAGTAAAGGTATATCCTTGGCTGACCATTGTTACACGAATCATTCTATGATTTATGGAGGATTATTATGAAAAGACGTATTATCGCATGGATTCTTGCATTCATGATGGTAATCGGCGGCGTTCCCGCGTATACCGAAGAGGTTGCGGTTGAATCGCCCGCGGTCGTCGAGCAGGTAAGCGAGACGGAAACCGCCGTGAATCCCGAAATTCCCGAAACACCCGAAGCGGAGGAGCCTGCTGCGGTTGAAACCCAGCCTGCCGGTATCCCTGCTGCCATGGGTACC
>JAUMXS010000103.1 GCA_030528965.1 Eubacteriales bacterium | reverse complement strand
TCCCGCAGCCGACTGCAGGCGGCTCATACAGAGAATGGAGTCGATGAGGTTGATCAGGCTGAGAACAGAGGCGCCAAGCGTGATGGGCACACCGATACGCAGCAGACGCTTGAAGATTCGGATATGGCTGTCCGGCGTTTCCGATTCGCTAGCATGGTATGGATAGTGTTTCCTCTTGTATATAACCATATACAGCAGGGCCGCGAAGCCGCCGGCCGTCACACCGAAGATAGCTCCTGCAGACCCGATGGGAATACTCTTTCCTCCGCGAATCAGATACCAGGCCAATGCGAGTCCCACAATGACCTTCACGAGAACTTCCAGGACCTGGCCGATGGTAGTGGGAGTCATGTTCTCATGGCCCTGACAGTAACCGCGGTAAGCGCTGACCAGACATACCAGCAAAACAGCGGGCGAAAGCGCCCAGATGCTCTGCGCCGCTTCCACATTGTACATCATGGCAGCAAGCTCGGTCGGGAAAAAGAACATGATGAGCGAAGACACAAAACCAAGCAGGAAAAACGTCACCCACGCAACAGAGAAGGTGCGCCGAACCTGTGCCGTCCGCCCCAGTGTATTCGCTTCCGCGATCATGCGGGAAAGCGCAACAGGAAGACCTGCGGTGGCCAATGTCAGAAAAACGTTATAAACATTATAAGCACTGAGAAACAGAGCATAGCCCTCGTCTCCGATGATATTGCGAACCGGGATCTTGTAAATAGCACCCAGTATCTTCATTATTACCACACCGGCGGCGAGGATCGTGGCTCCGTGGAGATAGTTTTGCTTCTTGACGTCCGACAAATCTTTTACCTCCCTTATGGGATATGCAGACATTTTAGTTTACACCCAACACCCGGAAAAATCAAGTGTGCAGGCCCTCCGCTTGACAGGCAGGAAGCAAGTTGTTACAATGTTTTACATGTTATTTTTCCTTTCTGCTTTCGCCCGCAGATATACATACGGGCGGTTTCCTGAATCGCGTGAGGTATTGATATGAAACGGTTACTTCTTTGGATATTGACTTTTGCCGTTGCTGTCTCTCCTCTTTCCATCACTGCGCGGGCCGTGTCCGTCTCGGACTTTTCGGATGTAAAACCCGGCGCATGGTATTATGAGTCTGTTTCCTATGTGGTGGAACAGGAGATGTTTAACGGCACATCGGACAGCACATTCTCCCCGCAGAGCACCATGACCCGGGCCATGTTCGTGACAGTTCTGGGCCGGCACGCAGGTATTTCCACGGCACTTTCCAACGGCATCGGAACCATCACAGCGTCCAATGTCAATATGCGCACCGCTCCCACCACAAGTTCCGCTGTGGAATGTGTCCTGACCAGAGCCGCCGAAGTGACTGTCCTTGCCGTCGACGGTGATTGGTATCGTGTGCGTTACGGGAGCCACACGGGCTGGGTGCGCAATGATCTGATCTCCGTCCGTGACGAAAAATATACGGATACCGCCTACAACAAATGGTACAGTCCCTATGTCTCCTGGGCGGGAGAAACGGGCGTCGCCTCTGCCGAGGGTTCTCTCTTCCACCCCGACCGGGCCATCACACGGGCAGAGATCTGTGCCATGCTTTATAACTACGCAGCACTGAAAGACGCTATGCTGCCTGCGTTGTCCGCTCCCTTCGTGTTTTCCGATGATGCGAATATTGACGAGGATGTGCGGGAAGCCGTCTATGCGCTGCAGTCCGCAAATGTGATCACAGGCTATGAGGACAACAGCTTCCGCCCGGAAGGCAGCGCTACACGTGCCGAAGTCTCCGCCATGCTGATGCGCTTTTTCTCCGTAACGACCTTTGCTCCGCCGGCAACGTCCGAAGATCCCTTTGATCACGGCTCCGTCCCCGACAGCGATGTTCCGGGCGGAACCACCGTAGACGAAAGCTGGTTTGACGACGCCTGCTTCATCGGTCATTCCATCGTCGTCGGGATGAAGACCTTCTTCGGCCTGAAAAATGCGGCCTATTACGCTGTGACAGGCATCTCCGCCCCCGGCATTCTCAAATACGATGATTTCACCCTGCAGTCCACGCATGAGGACGAGGATGGCAAGGAAGTACATGACACCGGCACTTTGGAAGATGTGTTGGAGGAACAACCCTTCGGAAAGGTTTACATAATGCTCGGAACGAATGAACTGGGCAGCGAACCTTATCATGTCACTTCCTATCAGAACTCCATGAACGAGATCGTCGATCTGGTCCAGCGGACGCAGCCGGACGCCAGGATCTATCTGATTTCCACGCCTCCTGTGACACAGACGATCTCCGAAACGGAAAATTCCCGCTTCACAAGAGAAAACGTCATAGCGTTCAATCAGGCACTCAAGTCTGTTGCGACGGAACAGGGCGTATTTTATTTGGATGTATTCTCCCTTCTGTCCAATTCCCAGGGTTATCTTCCGGAAGAATCGGCAACTTATGACGGGATCCATCTTCTGGCTGCGCAGTATGCAGTGATCAAGGATTATCTGAGGTCGCACACATGAGGCTGGATGCGGAGTTTTTCAGCCGCGACTGTCTGGAAGCCGCACCGGAGCTTGTGGGAAAGCTTCTTGTACGGGCGATGCCGGATGGCAGCGAACTTCGCCTGCGCATCACGGAAACAGAAGCTTATCGAGGCGAAAGCGATACAGCCTGTCATGCACATCGCGGCCGCACACCGCGAACAGAGGTCATGTATGGTCCTCCGGGAACACTGTATGTCTACCTGTGCTACGGCATTCACTGGATGCTGAATATCGTAACGTCGGACGCAGAGGTCCCGCAGGCCATTCTCCTCCGCGGCTGTGATACCGCCGAGGGCCCGGGCCGGCTCACCAAAAAGATGCACATCGACGGAACACTCAATCGCGGCAGCATCTTCGGAGATGAACTGTGGGTGGAAGATGACGGTTTTCGCGGAGAGATCGTCCGTGACCGACGGATCGGGATCGGCTATGCTTCCAAAGCGGATCAGGACCGGCTCTGGAGATTCTCTCTCCGAAAAGATTGAGCGCCACTTTTTTCCTCTGTCCCTATAAAACAAGAAACAGGAAAATCCGATGCTTACCGGGTTTTCCTGTTTTTATATTCTAATCGTTTTTGATGTGCGTAAATAGCAAAAAACGGAGCAAGCATTTGCTGCTTGCTCCGTGATGGAGGCGCCATCCGGATTTGAACCGGAGAATCGGGGATTTGCAGTCCCCTGCCTTACCGCTTGGCTATGGCGCCGAATAGGTTTTATCCGAAAGAACGACATGGAGAAGATTCCCCATGTCGATCTCCGAATGGAGCGGGCAACGAGATTCGAACTCGCTACCTCCACCTTGGCAAGGTGGCGCTCTGCCAAATGAGCTATGCCCGCAAATGGTGCCTCAGGCCAGAGTCGAACTGGCGACACGCGGATTTTCAGTCCGCTGCTCTACCAACTGAGCTACCGAGGCATATGATATGGAATCAATGATAGCGTTTTCTGATTAAGCTGGTGGGAACAACTGGACTTGAACCAGTGACCCCTTGCTTGTAAGGCAAGTGCTCTAACCAGCTGAGCTATGCTCCCGCCTCAAACGGCTTCCTGATTATACTAAAGGACACGGGTATTGTCAAGCCTGTTTTTCATTTTTTCTTATTTTTTATTTTTTGCGGCAACTCTCCATCATTCGACAGCTTTTCTTTCCGTCATCTTCCCAGCATCTTTGCAGGGACGGCCGGCTGTTCTTCACAGCTCCTTCCGGACTGAATTCCCGGCAGCAGGAACAACGAACACCTTCCCTGCGCCGGATCACCGCACGCTGACTCCGTATTGATATCGCCTTCCTTCTCCTTCATATTTTAATCACCTTTTCCGGTTTTTAATAGTTTCCTACGTATAAGGTATGCCCGTAAATTCCGCTCTTGCGAATCGCCCTGAAAAGGTGTACAATCATGTATAATAAATATAATTTTTTTACAGGAATGGAACGTGCCCCAGAATCGGGAGGTTAATCCATGAAAATCGTTATCGTTGGAGGCGGCAAGGTTGGGCTGACCATTGCCGCGCAGATCGCCCGCGAGGGGCATGACATTACACTCATCGACAACAATCGTGAAACTGTGGGCCATCTTGCCTCTGCCCTGGACATTATGATCACCTACGGCAATGGCGCAGCACTTGATACGCAGCTCGAGGCAGATGTCGGAAACAGTGACCTTCTCATCGCCGTAACTCCGTTGGATGAGGTCAATATGCTGTGCTGTGTTCTGGCGCGCAAACTCGGCTGTAAAAACACCATTGCGCGGATCCGCAATCAGGAATACACGGAACAACTGTTCCTGCTCCGTCGGGAGTTGGGGCTTTCTCTGACAATCAACTCCGACATGACAGCGGCTCGCGAGATTTTCCGTCTGCTCCAGTTCCCCGGTTTTCTCAAGCGCGACGCCTTTGTCCGCGGTC
>JAUMXS010000102.1 GCA_030528965.1 Eubacteriales bacterium | reverse complement strand
CCCAGGGAGATATGCCATCTTCGCCAGAACTCGCTGACGGACGAGGACATATAGGGATGGTCGAAGTTCTCCCGAAAGCGAAAACCGAACATACGGCCCATGCCGATGGCCATGTCAGAGTATCCGGAAAAGTCGAAATAGATCTGGAGGCCGAAGACTACGGCGCTCAGCCATGCGCTCAGCACCGACATGCTCTCTCCTGACGGCAGAAGCTGTTCCAGCAATTCGCCGCAAAGATTGGCAAGCAGAACTTTTTTCGCAAACCCATCCAGAAACCGCAGCATGCCGGCGTGAAAATCCGCACCGGTTATCACCCTTGCGCCGAGGCTTTTCTCGATATCCTTATAGTTTACGATCGGCCCGGCGATCAGCTGCGGGAAAAAGCTTACATACATCATGAGCCGGGGAAGACTGCGCTGGACTTCGACCTTGCCGCGCCAGACGTCAATGGTATACGTCAGCACCTGGAAGGTATAGAACGACATGCCGATGGGCAGTGTGACCTCCGGTCCCTTGTAGGATACGCCCAACAGGACACACACGGTCTCCGCCATAAAGGCAAAATATTTGAAGTATACAAGCGTACCCAGACTCACCCCGACGCCGATCAGCATCCAGGCCCGTCGAATGCCTCGGTTTTCGCTTCGTGAAACCATCAGGCCGCACAGCCAGTTCAGGCATACGGAGAACACCATTACAACGATCCGCACAGGCTCACCCCAGGCGTAGAACAGCAGGGAAAATACGATCAGCACGGCATTGCGCCAGGAAGGGTTCCTGTTCAGGAAATAAAGGATGATTGCAGCCGGCAAAAACAACGCGGTAAAGGTTACGGAGGAAAAAACCATGTACTCAGCTCCCAAAAACCCGTTTGTTGGGGGATAATTATCCGTTGGAGGGTTCCGCTCCGCGGGATCTCAGATTCAGAACAAGAATGGCGCACAGCACGAGCAGAACACCGCAGGCATTCATCAGGCTCATGGGTTCCCGATAGACGATAATCCCAAGCAGCGTCGCCACGACCGGTTCAACGGAGGCCATCACCGAAGCAGTCCCGGTGCGAAGTCCGGTCAGACCCGCGGTATAAAGCAGATAAGGCAGAAAACAGGATACGAATCCCGTTCCCAGACACCAGAGAACATTCTCCGCTGCGGCAAACATTCCGGACAGCGGCTCATGTACGCCCCAGATGGCGGCAGCGCCAAGTGTGCAGAAAAGGCAGGCATAAAAGGTAATGGCCCTGCTGTCATACCCGCGCAGCAGGGCAAATCGGGCAAAAATGCTGTAGAGCGCATACCCGATTCCGGACCCGAGTCCGAAAAGGATCCCCGCAGTCGAGGTTGTCCCACCCGGCCCCGATACGAGAACGCAGCCCGCAAAAGCCATCAGCAAAGCAAGCACCGAACGTTTCGTCATCCTCTCATGGAAAAGGACGGCAGAAAGGACCATCACGATGGCAGGGGCCGTATAAAGCAAAACAGCGGCAGCAGAGAGAGACATCCGTTCGATGGCACAGAAATAGCAGTATGTAAAGAACAGCAAACTGCAGATCCCGGCTCCCAGAAAGCACCAGAGATCCCGCAGCTTCACACGAAACAGTTTGGGATCCTTTATCAGCAGAACGAGAGCAAAAAACACAGCCGCTACGCCGCAGCGGATCACCACAGCACCGGACGGGGTAAAACCAAGTGCCGAAAGGTTTCGCGTGAAGAGGCCCATGAGGCCCCAGAGGCATCCTGCTGCCAGTACAGATACAGCGCTGCGGTTCATCCGATCACACCGGAAAGCCAGTCGACAAACGGCACATACGCGATCGGAAGGAATACCGCCGGGAGCATATTGCCCACGCGGACGCGATTTTCTCCCATAAGGCCAAGCATATTGATGCTGAGACCAACGATCAGAAGGCCCCCGACGCCGGACATCTCCAGAATGACCGCCTCGGGCAGAAACGGTCCCACCCAAATCGCCAGCAGCGTGATAAGGCCCTGATAAATCAGCACGGTGAAGGCAGAGAAAACGACCCCTACGCCCATCGCCGCAGCAAAGGTCACCGCTGTAACACAGTCAATGACGCTTTTGGAGAGAATGATGGAATAATTCCCGTTGATACCGGCTTCCAGCGAACCAACGATGGCCATCGATCCCACACAGAAAAGCAGGGTCGCAGTCATGAACCCCTCGGTAAAACGGCTGTTTTCCTTCCCGGAAAACCGTTTTTTCAGAGTCTCCCCCAACTGATCGAGATGGTCCTCGATCCGCAGAGCCTCACCCAGAAGGATCCCGAGCACCATGCAGATGATCACGCACAGGGTATCCTCACTTTTGAGCGTACTGTCCACGCCGATGGCAAACACACAAAGCCCCAACCCGACCATGATATACCGGGATGAGGACTCGTGAATCCGGTTTTTAAATAGCAGCCCCACGGCGCTTCCCACCGCCACAAGCAGGGCATTGATAACACTGGCAATCAAAAATGCCGCCTCCCTTTTCCCGCCCCGATCCGGGGCAGAGCAAGCATTTTCCGCCCGGCGGAATTCCGTCGAAAACGGGATCATTCCTCAAAAAAACATACCATACTAAGGAATTTTTCCTCTGTCCGGGCCTGCAGAAATCTGATCGTATCACGAATTTCCTATTCTGTTCAGTTTACCTTTTTGCCGCTATGCTGTCAATACGCGATTTATGCCCTCTCCCCCGCCGGTTTTCGCGTTTCCCCGCCCCGGAGCGATCCCGGGCGGAGGCTTGATATGCTTGAAAAATCAGGGGTTTTCTGGTACAATGTACAGCATCATTGGGTTAAACGGAGGAAATGTCCATGAAATCCATTCTGGAGATTTACCGCATCGGCCGCGGACCATCCAGTTCGCACACCATGGGTCCCGCACGGGCTGCGGAACTGTTTCACATGGAAAACTGTGGGATCGACAGCTGCCGCGTTGTTCTGCGCGGTTCTCTGGCTATGACCGGCCGCGGTCACCAGACCGATCGTGCCGTGCGCGAGGCCCTTGACCCCATCCCCTGTGAGATCATTTTCGACAACACGATCGATGAGACGCTCCCCCACCCCAATACCATGGACTTCACCGCCATCAAGGACGGAAAAGAGACTGCCTCTCTCAGGATCCTCAGCACCGGCGGCGGTGCCATCTCCATCCCCGGCCGTCCGGATACCGAGACACCGGAGGTTTATGCCGAACAGAGCTATCGGGAGATCGCCGACTGGTGCAAAGCTCATAACAAGCGTCTGCCCGACTACGTTGAGGCACATGAAGGTCCTTATATCTGGGACTATCTCACCGAGATATGGCAGACTATGAAACGCGCTGTCTATGCCGGTCTGGCCACGAGCGGTACGCTCCCCGGCGGACTGGGCGTGGAACGGAAAGCGCAGTATCTTTTTAACCAGCGACACATCGACGAGAGTGAGGCTACCCGGGAAAACCGTCTTGTTTGTGCCTATGCCTTTGCCGTGAGTGAGCAAAACGCCGATGCCGGACTGATCGTCACGGCCCCGACCTGCGGCTCCTGCGGCGTCGTCCCCGCCGCTTTGCTCTATATGCAGGAAAAGCGCGGACTGCGGGATGAACAAGTGGTACGTGCGCTTGCGGCCGGCGGGCTTGTCGGCAATCTCATCAAAACGAATGCCTCCATATCCGGCGCCGAATGCGGCTGTCAGGCGGAGATCGGCGCAGCCTGTTCCATGGCCGCCGCCGCGCTGGGCGAGCTTTTTGAAATGGGTCTGGATCAGATCGAGTACGCCGCCGAAGTCGCGATGGAACACCATCTCGGCCTCACCTGTGACCCCATCCGCGGCCTTGTCCAAATCCCCTGCATCGAACGCAATGCCGTCGCCGCCATGCGCGCCATCAACGCTCTCAGCCTTGCCAATTTCCTCTCCGGCAGCCGGAAGATCTCCCTTGATCTCGTCATTCGCACCATGTACGAGACCGGGCGCGATCTTTCCCACCTCTACCGTGAGACCAGCGAAGGCGGACTTGCCAAGCTGTACCGATAACAGCGGCGTTCACTTGCAGCCGTTCCCATACAAAAAAGTCTCGCTCTGCCCGGCGCGCCGGACAAAGCGAGATCTTTCCATGTAATTGCTTTCGATATAATTCAGCTTTCCATGCCCTTAAAATGATTCAGGGCTTCAGCTCCGCGGTATCATCCTTCAGGACCCATTCGTTCACCATTGTGACGGTATAGGTATCCTCGCTCTCCCGTGCGATGACCTTTTCGATACCGGCATTGATGATGAGCCGACGGCACATCGAGCAGGGCGTGGCGCCCTTAACAAACGCGCGGCTCTCCGCTTCACGTCCCACCAGATAGAGCGTTCCGCCGATCATATCCCGCCGGGCCGCCGAAATAATCGCATTGGCCTCCGCGTGGACGCTGCGGCACAGCTCATAGCGGTCC